>JANOSQ010000580.1:0-5944 GCA_031415915.1 Fimbriiglobus sp.
ACGACGTTCAGGTGGGCCATCAACACCGTTGGCAGCGCGGGGTCGATGTCGGTCGATTTCTTCTGGATCCACTCGGAGACCCTCGTGCGGATCTCCGTGTTCGACGCTTCGGGCGTTGGGAACTCGGCCGCCGAGATGTCATACCGGCTGGCATAAGGGTACGGCACGAGCACGAACTGCACCCGTTGACCCGCCCGATCCGCTAGGACGACGACCCCCGGGTTGTTGACGAGATACACCCGCCCACCGGGGAGGGAACCGCCGCCGCGCACCGGCACGGCCAACTTCATCCCCGCCAGAAAAGCGTTCGTCCGCGCGTCGCGGTCGTGGTTGCCCGTGATGGCCAGCACCGTACCGCCGCGGGCGAAAAACGGCAGGAACGCCGCGTGCAAGTGCTGGAACGCCGCCGTCATCTTCTGCACCGAGGCTTGCTCGCTGAACAGATCGCCGGCGATGAGCAGTACATCGGCATCGTGTTCGATGCAGAGTTCGGCCACCCGCTCGACGCGGGATTCCAAATCTTTCGTGCGGTCGTTGCGACCGAGTTCGTCGCACAGGTGCCAGTCGGCGGTGTGGATGATCTTCATCGCGCTCCCTCAGTAAACGTCTTGTTCGGGCACTGTGTATTTGAGCGGCGCACCCGCTTCTGCCCGCGCCGGTTCCGCATCGCCTTCGCTCAGGGCGAAGGGCGGGAAGGGGATCTTCGCCAGCATCGGTTCGCGGAAACTCGGCTGGTACAGCAGCTTCTCTTCGGGCAAAAGTTGCGAGGCCGCATTGCGCGTGGATGGCCCGAGGAACTTCCAAACCTCGTGACCCAACTCCAATGTGCCGCTGCGTCCGACGGCGCGGATGGCGCAGTTCTCGATCACGCGCGGTTTCACGAGGCTCGCCTGCTGCTGGGCGCCGAGCAGGATAATCCCCTGGCTGCGCCCCTCCGCCGCGACCGTCTGCAACTGCTCCGTGATGGCGTCGGTGCTGTCCTTCGGCGCGAAGCAGTTCAACTCATCGAGGGTGATGAGGTATTTCAACCCGATGACTTGCTTCGCGCTCTGCGTCGCCAAGATTTGGTGGAATACGGCCGCGACGACGAAGCGCTGCAAGCTCGGCGTCCGGTGGATGCCGTTGAGGTCGATGACGAGCGGCGATTCGATCCCCGTGCGCGGAATCTTCAGCGGGTTGCCCTTCGCATCGTCGCGGCGGAGCACGCCGTTGCCTTCCATCACGATGTACTTCAAGCGGCGATAGAAGCTCCCCTTCGTGGCGAGCACGAAGTCGCCGAAGAAGCCTTTGTCGTTCTTGTTCGTCTTGAACCAGACGAGCAAGTCCTCGAACGTCTGGGGGTGATCGTCGCCGCCGATCTTCAACTTCGGATCGTCGGCGGCACCCCCGGTCAAGTACTCCTCGACTTCGCCGACCAATCCGCCGAGGTTGGCGGATCCGAGGTCGTCCCCCGCGAAGAGGTACTTGAACAATCCCCCTTCGATGATGTCCGACAGCGACCAACTGTAGGGTTTGACATCCGCCGAGCGACCGCCGGTCGGGTAGGGAATATCCAAGCGCGGTTGCTGGGGGGCGAAGAATTGCGGCTTCACGAAGGGCCGCGGGTCGGGCACACCCAGCTTCCGCCAATCCTCGCGGTTCGCGGCTTCTTCCTTTTTGAACTCCGTGTTCCAACGGTCGATGAAGAACAAGTCCGAGTTCTTCACGTTGAAGATCACCGGCACCACCTGCAAGCGTCGCGGGTCGCTCGGCTTCTCCTTCTTCTGCTTCGCCGCTTCGCGCAGCAGCAACCAGTTCATCGTGAGCAGCAGCGTCGATTTCGTGCCCAGCCCGGCGATGCCGTTGACGTTCATGTGCCCGCCGTTTTTGCCGAGCAGGAAGTCGAGGTCGATGCAGGCGCAGCCCGCGAAGTCCTCGCCGCCGTTGCGGAGCAACCCGACGTCCAAGCGCTGGCCCATGCGATCCGCCCCGTAACCTTGGGCCGCTTCCTCCGGTGTCGCCAAGTAGACTTCGCTCTCCTCCGTCGGCGGCGTGTGTGCGACCGGGGCCGTGCGTAGAATCGCGACCTCGGCGAAGGTCACCCCCTCCGATTCGAACGGTGGCCGCTCGGCGCTGCGCCCATCGAAGCGGGACGCTTCTTCGCCGATGTCCTTCTGCCTGCTGCGCCGGTAGACCTCCTGCACGATGCCGACGAACGACACGGTGCGCGTGCCGACGGTCGATTTGGTGACGACGATCTGCGTGCGCTCGACGCTCTTGGTGCGATCGACCCAGAAGTAGAATTTGCAACTCGTCGATTCGTGCTCGGCGGGCGCCGCGACGCGGCCGAGGGCTTCGCGGATGGATTCGGTCACAGTTCGCCTCCGCGGAAAAAACCCGCCGTGCGGTAGAGCCGATTGACCAACACCGGCAGCGGGGTGAACAGGGGTTTCAAACTCTCCTCGGCCCGCACGATCGGGTCGAGCGACACCGGCATCCGGGCGTAGCTCTCGCTGCGGCAACGCGCGTCGATGAGCCAGCGCGAGAGGCGTTCCACGAAGCCGAAGTCACCGCGGAATTGCGTTTCGAACTGGTTCCAAGGCACTTCGACGCGGACGTAACCCCAATTCGGAGCGAGTGCAGATCCGCCGCTGAGTTTGAGGAACCAGGTGGCAACCGCGATTCGACCTTCGTTCTTGCCGTCTTCGCCGGCGAGTTGGAACACCGGGGTGCGTTGGCCGGGGCGGAGATTCAAAAGCGTGCGCCATCCGGCGTCGTGCAGGTAGGCGGCTTCTTGCATCTTGGCGATGCCGATGAGCAGCGGGGAATCGGCCGGCGGGTTACCCGTGACGCGGCTGAGTGGGCCGTCCACGAGCGTCGGCACGCCGCGGTCCATCGCCAGCGCCAACCGCTCCAAGTTCTTCATCTCTTCGACGGCGCGGACGCGGGCCTGCGAACGCATCGCTTCGTAATCGAACGGGCTGAACTTGGTGAGGTCGGGGAGATTCGCCGGGAGAACGCGGAGCATCAACTCGGGCTTGTTGGCCATGTCGAGCGCGAACGCTTCCACTTCTTCCCACGGGAACGGATCGGCGACGAAACTGAGGACGCGATCCACGGCCACGAACTCGCGCTGGAAGCTCCGGCCGACGCTGCGGAGGGCGACCGCGCCGACTTCGGACAGCAGCAGCGGGATCGGCCAGCCGAGTTCCGTGCGCACGCAGAGTACGGGTTGCCCGGAGAGCGAACCGTCGATGAAGCGGATCGGGAATTCTCCGTCCCGCGCCGGCGCTTCGCGGACGATCTGCGGCTCCCATTTCGCTTCCGGAAATTCCACGGTGCGGTTCGCCGACGGCTTGCTTTCGCCATCCCCGTCGGGCGGAAGCGGGATGTTCGGCTGGGGCGGGGTCTCGCCGACTGCCGAAGCGCCGTATTTCTTCAAGAAGGGGCTTGGCTCATTCGGCATCGGCCACCCCCAAGTTCTTGAGGCGGTAGCGCATCGCTTCGCGGCTCACGAGGAGTTCCGCCGCCAATCGGTAGACCAGCACCCCGGTGGGGCAGACGCCGTGCAGGGATTTCAGTTCCGCCGCCCGCGCCCGCAGGATCGCTTCGGGCATCAACAGTTCGGCCGCGAACTGGTTGGCTTCGCGCTCCAATTCGTCCGTGGAATCGTCGGCTTCCAGTAGCGTCTTCTCGGTGTCGGCGCGGAAGCGACCCATCCGCTCGCGGTGCAGCACCGCGTGACCGAGTTCGTGCGCCGCGGTGAAGCGCCGGCGCGGCAAAATGTCGGTCGCATTGACGAAGGCCTGCCCCGCGTTCCCGGCGAAGTAGAGAAAGCCGGCGAGCGCGTCGCCGGGGGCACCGAACGATTCGACCCCGGAACCTTCGGCCAACAGGTACTCCGCCACCCGGCCGCAATTCAAACCCGGCAGGGCGATGTGCGAGAGGTTGCACTCTTCGAAGAATCGGTTCAAAGGCACCGGCCCACGGACGTTCGGATCGACCGGCAGCCGAAAGTCACGCCGGAGCTTGGCGATGGTCTCCGCGATCATTTCGGGCCCTCCGGTTTGGGGGCCTTCCGCGCAGCCAACTGGTATTCCGCTTCCGAACCCCGCCGGCGTTCCAACTTCAGCGCGGCTTGGCGGAACGAGCGCCAATATTCCGAGGGTGCGGCACCGAAGCGACTCTCGGCCCACGCGATCAACTTCGTGAGCCCCAACTCGGTCGGCAGTTCTTCGAGCGAAGCCAGGAGTTTCTGGTTCAACGCATGGGCTGCGGCCGGCAAGCGGTCGGGCGTGTGCAGAAATAGTTCGCGGGCCACGTCGCCGACCGTCACGGGGCCGGTGGAAGGACGGATGATTTCGGCGCTCGGCAGATGCGCGGCGACGCTGCCGGCTATGGTTCGCTCCTTGGCTCGGGCCTCCTGCTCGAGTTCGTCGGCGTCGAGTGCGGCTTCGATATCGAGCAGCGCTCCTTCCAGTTCGGGATCGGTCGCGGCACGTTCCCAGATGCGGTCCAGCGATTCGTCATCGGCGGCGGCGAGCGCGGCCAAGTACTCTTCGGTCAATCGGTCGAGTTCGCGGTCGTTCATGATTGGCCCCCTCGGATTTTCGGGGACAGCAGTGCGTGAAGTTCTTTGCGGAGCCGGCAGAGTTTGACGCGGACGTTCACGGCGCTGATGCCGACGATGCGCGCGATTTCTTCGCGAGGCAAGCCGTCGAAATAGCACAATTCGACCAATCGGCGGTCGAGGGTGCTGATCCGTTCGAGGGCTTCGTGTACTGCCCCGCGTTCCGATTCGCGGATGAGTTTGTCCTGCACCGACGGCGAAGCATCGGCGAGTTGGGCGAGCGATTGGTCGCCGTGGTTCTTGCGCAGTCGACCGAACTTCTGCCGAACGACGTTACGCACGATACCGTGAATCCAATTCACGACACTCCGCCCGAGAGTGTCGTCGAAGCTCGCCGCATTTGCCAAAGCGCGAGATTGGGCCTCGGCAGCGATCTCTTCGGCGGCGTTCTCCAATTCGATGCGGTGGGAATACGCCATCCGCGGGCGCAAACAGTTCCGCGCGGCCCGCACGATCAACAAGTGGATCGCCGGGTCGCAGAGGGCCTCGTGCACCGGATTGGGTGGTTCGGTCAACACCGGCGGAGGATCGTGGACTTGGGCCATGCGGCACCCCGATGCGTGGAAGGGCGATCAGAGTTGTATTGCCATTGGAACGTCCGGTGTTACGGAAAAATGCCCGATTCGAATCGTGTTCGGCGCATTCGCCGTCAAGGCGATCCCGGTTTGCGTCCGGCGTGCGCGACGCAACCCGTTGCCGGGGTTGGTCAGTTAAGCGGTCGGAAAACGAGTTAAGCGTTTTGGAAACGAGTTCACGCGAGGGTGTGCGGTTTCCCGCTTAACTCGATTGCCATCCCGACTGTTCGCTGCGAAGATAGCAAGACCTCCCCGATTCCACCGGTTCCTCCATGCGATTCCTCGCGGCATTCCTCCTCCCGTTCATCGCCTCCCCGCTCCTGGCGGCCGACGCGGATGGCTTGCTCTTCTACGAATCCAAAGTCCGACCGCTGCTGATCGAGCATTGCTACGAGTGCCACAGCGTGACATCCAAGAAGTTGAAGGGCGATTTGCGGCTCGATTCCAAAGCGGCGTGGTTGAAGGGCGGTTCCAGCGGACCTTCCATGGTCGCGGCCAAGCCGGATGAATCGCCGTTGATTCACGCGGTCGGGCGGAAGCACAAAGACATCGCCGCGATGCCGCCGGAGAAACCGCTGAGTGCAGAGCAGGTGGCCGTGCTCGTCGATTGGGTGAAACGCGGCGCCCCCGCACCGGACGATGCACCCGCAGCCAAACCGAAAGAGAGCATCGAAGCGGCGCGGAAGCGCTGGCCGTTCACCCCGGTTCCTGCGGCGGTGCCGGTGCCAACGGTGAAAGCGACCGCCTGGCCCGCAACCGA
>JANOSQ010000581.1:0-3039 GCA_031415915.1 Fimbriiglobus sp.
CCCGTCGGCACCGACTTCAAGAACGACCGCGACTCCGAAAAGGGCGCCGAGGCCAACCAGCGCATCTGGCAACTCGGCACCCTCGAACCGGGGCAGTCGAAGATCGTCACCTACCAGCTCGTCGGTAAAAAGGGGGGCGAACTCGTCACCACCTCCATGGCCGCGAGCGACGATAAACTTTCATCGGTGCAATCCGAGAACGCCGAGAGCAAAACCAAAGTCCTCGTGCCCGCGCTCAAGCTCGAACTCACCGGCCCGGCCACGGTCGCGTCCAAAGAAGCGGCGCTCTACACGGCCCGCGTACAGAACACCGGGACGCAGCCGCTCGAAAACGTCCGCATCACACTGGCCCTGCCCGAGGGTTGCGAAGTCACCAAGGTGACGGCCGGAGCACGGCGGACCAAGGATCAAGTCCAATGGATGCTTCCCCGCCTCCCGGCCGGGGAAGCCTTCGACCTGCGCTTGCACCTCGAATCGGCGACCTCCGGCAAGAAGGTCGTGAAGGCCACGGCCAAGGAGAGCCGCACCGCCGTCGAGGACGCCAAGGAAGTGACCTCCACGTTCCTCGGCCGCGCCGACCTGACGTGGAAGCCCGAGTTCGACGATGTGTCGGTCAACGTCGGCAAGCAGGGGTTGATCACGGTGAAGGTGAAAAACCAAGGCACCGAGACCGACAAAGGACTGCGGCTGCGGGTGGAACACCCGGCGAATGTGCGCTTCGTACAGGGGACGCCCAAGCAGTACAAGGAGACGGCGTCGGAAGTCATCTTCGACGCCCGTCCGATTCCGCCGGGCCAGACCGAGACCTTCACCATCACCTACGAGGCGAAGCAATCCGGCCCGGGGAATTTCCGTTTGACATTGGAAGCGGAATCGCTCAATTCTAAGGCGCTGACCAAAGAGCAGGTCGTGCAGATCAACAACGGCAGCAAGTGAGCGGGTTCACTCCGCCGCTTCTCGCCGCGGCAATTCTTCTACTTCACCGAGCCTCGCCAGCGCGGCCGGTTCCCACGAGCTTTCGTCCTCGATCGGTTCGACGTGGATCGTCACTTCCAACTCGTTCGACAAATCCTGCAACCCCGTTTCGATCTCGTGGGCCAACGTGTGCCCGGCTTGCACCGTCCATGTCCCCGGCACCAGCAAATGGAAGTCGATGAACTTCCGCCGTCCGGCCCGTCGCGTGCGCAGGAAGTGGAAGTGGCAGCCGGCCGGTAACGAGGTGCGAATCCCTTCGCGCAGGGTCGCTTGCTCCGCCGGGGGCAACGCGCGATCCATCAACCCGTCGAAGCTCCGGCGGACGAGCTTGAAGCCGGTCCACAGGATGCTCAGCCCGACGGCGATGGCCAAGAGCGGATCGAGGATCGCCACGTCGGTGACCGCCACGAGGATCAAACCCCCGACGACCGCGATCGAAGTCAGGACATCGCTCATGAGGTGGTGGCCGTCCGCTTCCAAGATCGGCGAGCCGTGCCGTTTGCCGACGCGCAGCAGCACGACGGCCACGGCGAAGTTGATCGCCGAGGCGATCAACGTGAGCGCGATTCCCAGATCGAGTCGCTTCAGTTCTTGGGGTTCGATCAGCCGACCGACGGCGTACCAAGCGGTGCCCACTCCGGCGACGCAGACGAGCGTCCCTTCGAGGCCGATGGAGAAGAATTCGATCTTCTCGTGGCCGTAGGCGTGCTCCGGGTCGGCGGGCTTGTGCGAGTAGCGCAAGCTGAAATACGCCGCCGTGGCCGCGAGGAGGTTCACCGTCGATTCGAGCGCATCGGAGAACAGCCCGACGGACCCGGTGAGGGCGTACGCGGTTCCCTTCAAGCCGATCGTGAGCACGGCCGCGACGAGCGAGAGGAGCAGCGGCCCGCGCAGGGTGCGGTAAGACATGCGAACGGTATACGAAAAAGCCCGACGGGCCGCACACCGGGGGTTGGTGGGCGGCCCGTCGGGTTGATGGGCCGGAGTCCGGGGGGTTGGACTCCGACTCGGGATCGACCGGCTCCGAGGCCTGGGGGGTTAGGCTGCGGATCGTCGGGGGGTGACGATCCGCGATGAGCCGGGGCGAGTGGGTCTTTGGGGGATCACTTCGCCAGTGTTCGAAACCGGTTGGGGTCGGCTTCGATGAAAGTGAGTATTGCACAGGGCGTGCCAAGCGGCGGAGTTATTCGCCCCGCACGGCCAATCACCCAAAAGACCAGACTTTCGTGAGTTTGGCCTCGCGGTTTTGTAAATCCGCTCCCGAGGATTGCAATTCCTACACGGTCGGGGGCGGTAAAAATTGCACGAAATGCAAATTCGCACCGGCGGTCGGGGACTGGTTGCATTCCGCGCGGACGTGCCCAGAAGCTGCGCCCGTCGCCGGCGCGCCGGCCGCCCGGCGTTCCATTTGCTCGAGCCGCTCCGCCATCCTCACCTCGTCGGTCACGTCGCGGGCCACCGCGAAGATCACGTCCTCCATCGGGATAGCCTTCGCGGTCCACTCGAACCAGCGGTGTTGCCCGAGGGCGTCGCGGTAGCGGTTGCGGAACCGGACGACGGAGTCGCCGCGGCCCAGCCGGCTCATGATTTCGACCGTCCGGAGGTGGTCGTCCGGGTGGACGTAGTGCATGAAGGGGTTGGCGATCAGCTCGGCCGGGGGGTGGCCGAGGACGCGCGCGAAGTTCTCGTTGATGCGCCGGAAGTGGCCGTCGAACCCGGCGATGCCGAAGAGGTCGAGGCTCAGGTCGAAGAAGCGCACCAAGTCCCACTCGGCTTGGCGGAGGACGAGGTCGAAGTAGTGGGCGAGCCGATCCACGATGGCGCCGGCGTCGCGGGGCCGGTCGGCCGGGTCGGCCGCGAGGCACGATTTGGCCAGCGCGATCAAGTAGGCGTCCGCGCGGCAGCCTTCCAAGCGGACGAACGCGTCGGTGAGGTCGCCCCGCCGTGCGAGACGGAGCAGCTTCCCGGCGTTGGGGGCCTCGTTAGGCCGCCCCCCCCTGAGAAAAACGCAGAGGAACGCCCCCACGCCGAAAACAACCCAGCGCACGTCGAGCCCCTCGGGTT
>JANOSQ010000582.1:0-2880 GCA_031415915.1 Fimbriiglobus sp.
GTTTGCCGAGTTCCTTGGGGATCACGCCAGCACCTCCTTCACCGCGTGCATTTCCTCGTGGGCGATCGGCAGCGGTTGCCCCGCGTTCATGTACTTGGTCTTCTTCGGGTCGATGCCGAGGGCCTTGTACCACGTGTGGAAGAGGTGCCCGATGTCGTGCGGTTCCGACGCGACTTCGGTGCCCAGTGGGTTCGTCTTCCCGGCGATGACGCCCGGTTTGATGCCGCGGCCGGCCATGGCGACGCTCCACGCTTCGGGCCAGTGATCGCGGCCGAGGTGCCCGTTAATGCGCGGCGTCCGACCGAACTCCGAGATGGCGATGATGAGCACATCGTCGAGCATGCCGCGCTCGGCGAGGTCTTCGATCATCGCGGCGAAGGGCTTGTCGAACTTCGGGTGCAGGCTCGCGGCCCCGTTGAAGTGATCCCCGTGGGTATCCCACCCGTAGGAAGTCACTTTGACGAACGTGACCCCAGCTTCGAGCATCCGGCGGGCGAGCAGCATATGCCGGCCGAGATCGTGGGTCCCGTAGCGTTCGCTGTCCTTCACCGGGAGTTTCGAGAGGTCGAACAGTTCGAGCTTCTTCTGCAACTGCTCGGCCATGTCGAACGCGAAGCTGTTGGCCTCGGTATTTTCCTGCCGCCGTCCGGCGGAGTAACGCGCATCGGCGAGCTTGCGGAGTTCGTTGCGTTCGAGGTCGTCCTCGGCGGATAGCTCTTTGGGCCGCACCAAATTCTCGGGCGGTTTGCCGTCGCCCAATGCGAGCGCGCCGACTTTCGGGCCGAGGAACCCGGCATCGCGGTAGATGAACCCGCCGTTGCCGGGCTTGATCCAGATGTACGGTGGCAAACCGGTGTCACCGGCGCCGACCCAGTTGGCGACGGCGCTGCCGAAGAAGGGGTAAACCACCCCGCGGTTCTTCGGGTCGCCGCGCTGGATGCGATCCACGCCCGCGGAGTGGGAGTTGTCTTGGGTGCAGACGCTCCGCACGACCGCGAGTCGATGCATCTGCTTCGCGGTGTGCGGCAGGAGTTCGGAAATCTGCGTGCCGGGGACACTCGTGGAAATGGCCCGGAACGGCCCGCCGAAGGTAGTGTTCGGTTTCGGATCCCAGCTTTCGAGTTGACTCATGCCACCGTCGAGCCAGACGAACAGGACTTGCTTGCGTTGTTTTTTCAACTCCTGCGCGAAGGCGGGCAAGCACAGGCCACCGAGCGCTGCGCCACCGGTTTCGCCGAGCCACTGACGGCGCGAGAGGCGGTGATCCGAAGGAGTGCAAAGATTCGCGTTAATGGTTCACCCCGAATTCGAGAGAGGCGATCAAGGCCCACGCCAGTTTGCGCGCCGCGGCTTCGCGGGTCTGCTTCGGCTTCGCCAAGATTTTGGACACGGTGGCGACTTCCTCCGTGCTCGGCTTCCGCGTCAGCACCGCGAGATAGAGTTCCTCGGCGAACGCTTTGTCCTCGGTCGACTTCCCGAGCCGCTCAATCAAGTTCCCCGGCTTCGGCTGGAGCATCTCGAGCATGGTCGCATCATGGGATAAAAACAGTGCCGCCTTCAGAGACGCTTCCACATCCTCTTCCGGTTCGCGCGGTTGATTGGCGAACGCTTTCAAAAACTTGACCTTGGCCGCATCGGTCGACTTGGTGCCGGTCGCCGTCGTGATCGCGGCGAACAACTGCTCGGCCGAAAGCCGCTTTTCGAATGCGACTGCGAACGCGGCTGCGGGCGGCGCTTTCTCCGGCAGCAGGCTCGAACGCTGGTACGCTTCGCTCAACAAGATCTCGCGGAAGAGCCATTTGATGTCGAACGCATGCGCGGCGAACTCGCGTTCCAGCAGATCGAGCAACTCCGGATGCGACGCCGGGTTCCCTGCATGATGCATGTCGAGCGGATGAACGAGGCCGCGACCCATCAACACGAACCAGAGCCGATTGACCGCATTCCGGACGAACGCCCGGTTCTTCTCGGTCGGCAATTCCTCGCTCGCGGCCGTAAGCGTGCTGAACTTCGGCACGCCGGGATTATTTGTCTTGCGATCCGGCGGCACCGCGAATTCCTGCCCCTTGGCGAAGGTCGGAATCTCGATCTTCTTCCCGTTCGGCAGCGCGGGGCCGGTGGTTCCTTCTTCCAGGGTGAAGACCGACGCGAACTTCACCTTCTCGGTCGTCGGCTTCTCGGCGACGCTCGGCAGAGGACCGCTCCCGAGCGACAAATTGCGGAAGAAGGCGTGCAGTCCTTGGAAGTGCGCTTGTTTATACTCCGCCACCGTGAGGTGGTCGTGGCACTCCGCGCACTGCAGGTTCACGCCGAGGAACAGCCTGCCGACATCGCGCGTGAGGGCCGAGTATTCCACCGCTTGTTGTCCGTAGTTCTCCAACCGCTTCGAGAGGAAAAACGCCGCGCCCGATTTGCCTTCGGCTTTCAGGATCTCCTTCACCAACTTGTCCCACGGTTTGTTCGCGGCGAAGCTCGATTGCAGATATTGCGTCCATGCCGCGTGATCGCCCAAACGCTCCATCAACAGGGTGTGAAAGCGGTCGGCCATCGCGGTGGAATACGACGGCGCCGCGAGCAATTCGTCGATCAGTTTCGTCCGTTTGTCCGCCGATGAATCGGCGAGGAATTTCTTGGTCGCTTCGGCGGATGGAATTGTCCCGGCGAGGTCGAGCCAGACGCGGCGCAGGAATTCCGCATCGTCGGCTTTGGCCGCGAGCGGAATGCCGTCGGCCTTGGCTTTCGCCGCGATGATGCGGTCGATCCCCGCGTGCACCGGCTCGGCGGCGCGGGACTTCGCGACGACCAGCGAGAGAATTAGAAGCCCGATGGCTCGACGCATGGCAGGTTCCGAGAAAGCGAGAGCGGGCGGGTTCGACGGTA
>JANOSQ010000583.1:0-1826 GCA_031415915.1 Fimbriiglobus sp.
ATCAGATCGATCCCCCACCCTTCCCGCTCGGCGGTCCCGAGTAGGTCGAAGGCCATATCCTTCATGGGCCCGTCGCCGACGATGTCGTCGAGGTCGATGGCCAACCGAGTCCGGAGCATCTGCTCCAAAGATTTCTTGGTGTACCCGGTGTACAGGGCTTTCCAGACATCTTCGAATTGGACGCCGGGCATCATGGTGAAAGCTCCTGGCCAAACGAAACCGAGATGTGATTCCGGGATGATAACCCGCCGGGTGGGATGCGTGCAAAAGAATTGGAACATTTATTCCGATGAAGAATGCGTGAAGCCGGCGACCGCTTTCACGCATTCTTCATCATCGGTTTCGGAGAACATTCGCAGCCCACACTGCCCCGCTTCGGAGTTCGACGATGGCGCACCCCCTGCCGGTTTCTGGCCTCGGACTCCTGCTCGCCTTCGGTTCGATTGCGAATGCGGCGGAGCCGAGCAAGCCCGATCGGCTATTTGAACCCGCGAAGGTCTGGCAATTCCACATCGAGATGACCGCGAAGGAATACGAAGCGATGCAGCCGGCCACGGGGGGTGGCTTCGGCTTTCCGGGCGGCTTCCCCGGCGCGGCGCCCGCCCCGGTGCCTGCGAAGAAGCCGGGCGACCGCGAGACCCACCGGAGCGTCTTCGGCACCGACTTCCCCGTCGCTCACGCCACGATTTCCAACGGTGCGGAGACGGTCGATCCGCTACAAGGGGAACTCGACCTACCTCGCGACGGCGCGGAATCTCAAGCGCTCCCTCAAGCTCGACATCGACCACTTCGGGAAGGACAAGCGCTTCCTCGGCGCCAAGACGATCAACCTGCACTGCGGCGCCCACGACCCCTCGAAGATCCGCGAAGCGCTGGCGTACGAGTCCTACCGTTCGGCGGGCGTCCCGGCTCCGCGGACCTCGTTCGCCGAGGTGACGCTGACGGTGCCCGGCAAGTTCAACAAAGAGTACCTCGGCCTTTACACGCTCACGGAACAGGTGGGCAAGCCCTTCTTGAAGGCGCACTACGAATCCGACAAAGGCCTGCTGATGAAGCCCGAGAAAATCCGCGGGCTCGACTACCTCGGCGACGATTGGGCCAAGTACAAGGACACCTACCAACCGAAACGCGACGCCACGCCGGCGGAGATCGCCCGGGTCACATCGTTTCTGAAACTCGTGAACCAAGGGTCGGACGAAGCGTTCGCCAAGGAGATCGCGGGGTACTTGGACGTCGACGCGTTCCTGAAGTTCTTGGCCGCGACCGCGATGATCGCCAACCTCGACAGCTTCTTCACGCTCGGCCACAACTACTACCTCTACCTCCACCCGGAGACGAAGAAGTTCCACTTCTTCCCGTGGGACACGGATCTGGCGCTGGGCAACTTCGCCTTCTTCGGCACGGCCGAGCAGCAGATGACCCTCAGCTTGAACAAGCCTTACCCGCAGAACAAACTCGCCGACCGACTGCTCGCCCTCAAGGATGTGAAGGCGAAGTACCAAGTCGTGCTCAAGGACATTGCGGCGGCGGCTTTCGCCAAAACCCGATTGCTGAAGCAGCTCGAATCGTTGGAACCGGTCGTGAAGACGCCGATGGACAAAGAAGTGAAAGCGGTCGCGGCGCGCAAAGAGCCTGCGGGGATGGGAGGCTTCGGGGGACCGTTCACCGCTAAGCCGCCCGAGTTGAAGGCGTTCTTCGAAAAGCGAACCGAGTCGATCGCCGCCCAACTCGACGGGAAAAGCCAAGGCTACGTTCCGCAAGCCTTCGGCATGGGAGGCGGCTTCGGCCCTCCCGGTGGCGGCTTTGGGCCTCCCGGCGGCTTCGGC
>JANOSQ010000584.1:0-1813 GCA_031415915.1 Fimbriiglobus sp.
GGGGAAGGCGAAGGTGCCGCGTTCGAGCCGCCGCAGGTAGAGGGCGTAGCCGTCGCCCATCCAGGCCAGGATCTTGAGCTTGTCGGCGCGGCGGGTTTTGAAGACGAACAGGTCGCCCGAGAGCGGATCGCCCTTCAGGGCTGTCCGCACCACCCCGGCGAGGGAGTCGATCCCTTTGCGGCCGTCCACGGCCTCGACGGCGACTAGGATGCGGCCGCCGGGAAGCAGGTTCAGCATTTGGCCGCTCCCACCGCCGCGACCAGCCGGGTGATGGCCTCGGGAACGGCCCCCAACGGCACTCGTACCACGATCCCGGAGAGCAAGACGACTTCTGCCATCGGCTCGGCCAAGACACGAACGGGCACGAACGCCGAGGGCGGGGACGAAGGCGACTTCCCGCGGGACGAGTCGCTCGGTTCGAGGGCCAGGATGCGCCGCCATCGGTCGAAGTTCGACCGGGTCAGCTTACGATCGCGGCAAAACGCATTGATCGTCTGATCAGACTGTTTCCAGGCGTCGATCAACTTTCTCCAGATTCGAGCGCGCTCGGGATTGTGCCGGGACATGATGGAGTTCTCCCCAAGTGGAAAACTCACAGACTATCCGACGACGGAAGGCGTCAATTCGCCGGACACGTACGGAGAATCGAAGTCACTAACGATGTCAGCGAGTCGTGCATCATCGAACGAAGCGGGAAAGCCCAACTGAAAGAACCCTTGCGAAAAGCCGGGGGCCAGTTGGAAGAGAACGAACGCGGAGTGGCCGTCATCAAGTTCGACGACGACCGAATCGAGAGGTGGACGCCAGTCGGGAAGCGGTACGTCGTCGAGCATTGGTTCCCGAGTTCGCAGTACCGCAAAACGCCCCCGGTGCTGGGTATCGCCGAGTTGGGCCGCTGACACGGGGGAACAACAATGTGCGGACGCTTTACCTTCCTCGATGCCGGCCATATCCGAGAGGCGTTCGACCTCTCCGGGCCGATCCCCGAACTGGCGCCAAGATACAACGTCGCACCGTCCCAAACGATTGCCGTCGTCGCCTTGAAACGGAACGCCGAGGAGCGCGGTTTAGCTCTGCTCCGCTGGGGCTTGGTGCCGAGTTGGGCCAACGATCCGACGACCGGGCCGAAACCGATCAACGCGCGGGCGGACTCGCTCGACAAACCGACCTTCCGCGATGCCTTCCGGTCGAAGCGCTGCCTCATCCCGGCCGATGGGTTCTACGAATGGGCCACGGTCGGCAGCAAGAAACGGGCGACCCACTTCCGGATGAAAGATCGATCCCTTTTCGCCTTCGCCGGGTTGTGGGAGTTCTGGACGGACGGCGCTGAGAAGTTGGCGACGTGCTGCCTCATCACGACCGACGCGAACGAGTTGGTGGGAACGATTCACGACCGGATGCCAGTGATTTTGTCGAGTTCGGCCTACGGTGCTTGCGGGCGATTCTGAAGCCCTACCCGGCCGGGGAAATGGACGCCTGGCCTGTCGGCCCTAAGGTGAATTCGCCAAAGTACGATGGGCCAGAATGCTTAGCCATATCGCCATCATCGGGAACTGGCGCATTTGATGGAATTGTTACCCTCTAACTTGCCAGCCGGAAAACGCAGGGGTTTGGCAATTGCGGCTGTCCGTTTCTGCCACCTCAGAGTTGCCTACGTTCCCTTGTGTCTGTTCCGAGATTTGCGATAATCTGCGGTGGAATTCAGCCATCGAGGAACCCGAATGACGGAAAGCACACCGGGCAAAGTCGAGTACATCCTGCGCGACGTTCTAACAGGGTGTTGAAAAACTCCCGGTTGCCACCTTCCTTGGAT
>JANOSQ010000585.1:0-12886 GCA_031415915.1 Fimbriiglobus sp.
TTGCCCCCGCCCCCGCCCGATTTGGCGGGCCGGCGCACGGGGCGGTCGTCGAAGTCGTCGTCTTCATCTTCATAGTCGTCATCATCGCGGCGGCGGCCCATGGCAGGCTCCCGGGGAATGAAGAATCCGCTGTCCCTTGTAGCCTAACGGGTGCCGCGGCGTTCGCACACCGGAAATCGGCGGGTTAACAGCGCGACTCGACTCGCGGTTCAAACTCCATGGAATCACCCACTCCCATCGACGGCGCTACCCTCACGGGCCGCGAGCGCGAGCGCTTCGCCGCCCGCATGTTCGATGCGCTGGCGCCGAAGTACGTCCGCTTGAATCGGCTCATCACGTGGGGCGCCGACGACCGCTGGCGGCGGATCGCCATCGCCGCGGCGGGGATCGCCCCCGGCGACACCGTTCTCGATCTCGGCACCGGCACCGGGGATTTGTACATTCCCGCCTACCGGGCCGCGCAACCGGGCGGCCGCGTCGTCGGCTTGGACATTTCCGCGAACATGCTCGCCGTCGCCGAGCGCCGTATCCGCGAAGCCTTCCCCGAGACCGTGCCGGAGTTGCACGTCCGCAGTGCGACGGCGACCGAACTGCCGGATGCGTCCGTCGATGTGGTGCTGATGGGTTGGGTGTTGCGGAACGTCGGCGACCGCCCCGCGACCTACCGGGAAATCCTGCGCGTCCTCAAACCGGGCGGGCGCTTCGTCTGCCTCGAAACCTCGCGGCCGGGGTTCTGGCCCTTCCGCGCGGGGAACTACCTCTACTGCAAGTTCCTCATGCCGAACCTCGTCCGCATCGTCGGCGGCGACCGCGCGAGCTACGAGTACTTGGCGAAAACGACTCTGCACTTTCCCCGCCCCGCGGCGCTGAGCGCGGAATGGACGACCGCCGGTTTCCGAGACGTGCGGAGCCGGCCGCTGATGCTCGGGAGCATCGCGCTGCACGTCGGGGTGAAGCCCTGACTCCCAATCCGGCTGGCGTACGGGATGCCGGCTTTCGCTATCATCTGAATATCCCACCCGCGAGCCGCGCTTCATGGAAACCGAGACCCCGACCATCGACCCGGCGCTGTTCGACCGCGCCAAAGACGCCCTCGCCGCGAAGGGGCCGCTCGTCGCCATCGATGCGCTCATCGCCGATCTGATGAAGGCGGAAAACTTCCAAGCCGTCTTCTACGCCAAGCTCCTGCGGAAGCGCGTCGAACTCGGCGTGTCGCCCTTTCCCACCGGGCCTTCGAGCGACCTGCCGGACGCGAGCCACGAAGATTACGAGAACGCCATCCGCGATGCGGGTCGCACCGTGGGCGGGTTGTACCTCGACCGCCGCGAGTTCGCCAAGGCGTGGGGTTTCTACCGGATGCTCGGCGAACAGGAGCGCATGTTCGCCGAGCTGGATACTTACGAACCGGCCCCGGACGACGACACCTACGGCATCGTCGAAATCGCCTGGCAGCACGGCGTTCACCCGCAGAAGGGGTTCGACATCCTGCTGAGCCGCTCCGGCGTCTGCTCCGCGATCACCATGGTCGGCTCGGCGAACTTGGCGGCGAACCCCGACCTGCGCGAGTACTGCGTGAAGAAGCTCGTGCGGGCGCTGCACGACCAATTGAAGGATCGCCTCCACGGCGAACTCGCGGCGCGCAACATCGAACTCCCCGCCGACGCGACCGTGCCGCAGCTGATTGCCGGCGCCCCGGATCTCTTCGGCGAGGACATGTACCACATCGACGTGTCGCACCTCAGCTCCGTGGTGCAACTCGCGGCGCATCTGCCAAAGTGCGATGAACTCGACCTCGCCATCGAACTCTGCGAGTACGGCCAGCACTTGGCACCGAACCTGCGCGGCGACATGCCGGCCCCGTTCGACGCGGGGTACGCCGACTACGAGAAGTATCTGGACATCCTCGCGGGTCGGCAGGTCGACGAAAATCTCGGGCACTTCCGAGCGAAGTTAGAAGGGGCGACCGCCGAAGGGGACACCTTCCCCGCCGAGGTGTTCGTGAATCTGCTCTTGCGGATCGACCGCTTGCCGGAGGCCCTCGCGGTGGCGAAACAGTATTTGGGCGACCCGGAGTTGCGCGATCTGTCGTGCCCGAGCCTGAGCGATCTGGCCCGCAAGGCCGGCGACTACGCGACGGTGGCCGAGGTCGCCAAAGGCAGCGCCGACCCGGTGAATTATCTGGCGGGGTTGATCGCCCAGCGGAAATAGGTGAGCGATGCCCGAAGAATCCCCCGAACCGAGCCCGCCCACGGAAAGCACCGAAGACCGGCTGCGCCGGTTGGAACACGCGTTCGCTTCGATGCACCCCGGCGTCGCCCCGGACGGCTACGCCCCGCCGGTGCCCCCGTCTTCGCCCGGAGCCGGTGTCATCCCGTTGTCACTGATGGTGAACGCCGCGGTCGATCCCGAAGGGGCGCGGCGGCTGGTCTTCCGGGAGCTGCCGATCCTGCGCGAGCTCCGGTTGATCGCGCAGATGTACCTCGATCCTCGCTACCGCCTCAGCCGCATCGGCCAGTTCGGCGTGCCGATCATCGTCACCTTGGCGGTGCTGAATTACACGCTGTTCACGTGGCTCTTCCCGGTCATCCCGTTTTTGTCGCCGATCACCGAGCGCATCTTGCTGCTGATCCTCGGCGCCGCGCTGGCCGTGGTGCTGAACCGCGAAGCGCTGCGATACCAAGCCGTCCTCGATTACTTGGCCCGTGCGGGCCGCTGAGATTCACCATGATCCGCCTCGGTGTGAACATCGACCACGTCGCCACGATTCGCCAAGCCCGGCGGACGTACGAACCCGACCCCGTCGCCGCGGCGATCCTCGCCACAATGGCCGGGGCCGACGGCATCACGGTCCACCTCCGCGAAGACCGCCGGCATATCCAAGACCGCGATTTGCCGCTGCTCCGCGCCGCGGTGAACACCCGGTTGAACTTGGAGTGCGCGGCCTACGACGAGATCCTCGCCATCGCGGTGAAGTTGAAGCCGGACGAAGCAACCCTCGTCCCCGAGAAGCGCGAGGAACTGACGACCGAAGGCGGACTGGATGTCGCCGGGCAACTCGACACCATTCGCGCGGCGACGGATCGGTTGAAGGATGCCGGCATCGTCGTGTCACTGTTCATCGACAGCAATTTGCACCAAGTCGACGCGGCGGTCGCGGTCGGGGCGCAGGCCATCGAGTTCCACACCGGCACCTACGCCGACGCGAATACTGTGCTCGAACGCGAGGGGGAGTTGGCGAAGCTGCGCTCGGCGACGATCCACGCCCTCGACCGCGGTTTGCACGTCCACATGGGGCACGGCTTGAACTACCAGAACGTCGCGGCCATCGTCCGCATCCCCGGCGTCGAGGAGTTGAACATCGGCCACAGCATCATCAGCCGGGCGGTGCTGGTCGGCTTGGATCGCGCCGTGCGGGATATGAAAGAGGCGATGAACGAGCACTTCCCGAATCCGCGGAAGTAGAACCCGAGAAGTGACCGTTTGCGATTTCCCAAGTATGCCGTATACGGTATAGTACCTCCATGCCGCAGCCGCCTTCCCGTAAGCCGCTGTTCATCTTGCACGGTGGAATCAAGTCACCACCGTTCACCCCGAAAGGGCGGCGAGAGGCTGGCGAACTGCTACGCAGGGTCCAGGGGGGGAGAAGCTGAGTTTCCCGCAGTCGCGGCCTTTGCCGAGCGTCGGCCCGCGGTGTCACGAAATACGGGCTAGGGACGCCGAGCACGTTTGGAGAATCGTTTACCGCATCTTCGCCAAAAAGGGGAAGAGCATGCAGCAAAGAGAGCTGGCAACGTCGAAAGCCAGATTGATCCTTTACGACAGTGCCCACTAGCCCTCGAGGAGCACAAGAATGGACCCCGAAAAACGGAATCGACTCGCCGCGGTAGGCTGGGTAGAAACCAGCTTGGAAGAGTTGCTGGGGCTGACCCCGGCGGAATCCAAGCTGATCGACCTGCGAATCGCCATGTCCCGCGCAGCCAAAGTTGCACGCAAACAGGCGGGTCTCAGCCAAGGCGACATCGCGAAGATCATCAAAACGAGTCAGCCCCGCGTGGCGAGAGCCGAGCAGTCGGGCAAGGATGTTTCGTTGGATGCTATCGCCCGGTGCCTGTTGGCCACGGGTGTCGATGTGACGATCACGGTCACACCCTCGCAATCGCCAAAAAAGAAGCCCGTGGGCAAAGTGGTGATCGGCAGAAAAGCGACTCGCCGAAAGCGGCGTCGTGAGCGAGAGGTTGCGCGGTTCAAACCCCCAAGAGGGGGGCGTACTCAAAAAGCCCCGACCTAGGCCGGGCAGGGTAGTTCTTTAGAAAGTAGTAACTCACCCCATCAGCGGGATCGGTCGGCGTTCCGTCACGGGGAGGCTCGCATCGACGCCCACGTAGACGATCTCCGCATCCGTGACCGGGATGTCCTTGGCGTCGCGCTCCGCGATCACGTCGATGTGCATCGTCACCGAAGTCCGGCCGATCTTCACGATCCGCGTGAGGAACTTCACCACGTCGCCGACCATCACGGGCTGTTTGAACTCGACGCGGTTGATCGCCACCGTGACGAACGACGCCTTCTCGTTCCCCCCGCGCAGCAGCACTTCCCGCCGGGCGCCGATCGACCCCGCGGTGTCGATGTGACTGAGGATCACCCCGCCGAAAATGGTTCCGTAAGGATTGGTGTCGCGCGGCATCATGACGACTTGGATGGCGGTGTATGGTTCGGGCGGCAGGGGAAGCGTCATCGGGGTGACCTCGACCGGCAAATGAGGAACTGGCTCACGGACATGTTATTTCATGGCCCGGCAATTTGCAGGCGTCGAGTTTGCGACAATCGGGTGGCGTAAGCCAGCACGGCCAGAAGATCATCCCGTTCCAAGTCTTCGTAGTCGGCGAGGATTTCGTCGATGGTCATGCCGGAACTCAGGAGTTCGAGCATCGTTTCGACCGGGTAGCGCAGCCCGCGGATGCACGGCTTGCCGTGGCAAATGGCGGGGTCGATGGTGATGCGGGCGAGGAGGGGATTCATAACTTTATCGTTTATCGCTTTGGTTTTGGCTTCTTGTGAATCGCACGTGTTGGATTCTGGATCGTAGCACTTTGTACCTCGCTCGCTGTTATGGATCCAGGATCGACAAGTCGTGGTCCAAACCCCTCCGGAGGCCAAGCTTGGCCTGGCAACGGATTTGCGGAATCATCGCCCCATGCACCCAAATCAGATTTGAAGTAAACGGCTTTGTAACCGCGCTCCAACAGCCACATGGCAAACTGCTGACCTCGAGAAGTAATTGTGACGTTTTCTCTCATATCCAATTGGAGCAAGCCAGCGTCGGGCAACTTTTTACACATATCCCCTACGGAAAAGTACCCGTGGCCGAGGGAGCGATTCGCAAGTGAATATAAGTAGGGCGTACCGCCTCCGAACATAGGTTCGCGTTTCATCGCAACGCCTTGCTCATGCATCAAAATCAAGAATTGAATTGCGGATGGATCTAACAGGCCAGCAATGACTTGAAAATGAGAATTCTGATCTACGTCGAAATTCATGCGCGTACGTTCGCGAAATCCCTGCTCGGTGATCGCAGTCTTAATAATCGTGCATGCGGCACCCACTGATGATTGCAGATTTCCCGAAGCGTGGCGTTGATAACTAGCATGGGTCACCCCTGCTAGATCGGATGGAAGCTTGATGTTCGAGACTCGATCGTAGACTACGAATGTGCGTCTTCGACCCAGTACACCAATAAACAATCCAAGTTCAATCAGCACGTTATCGCGTGGGCCTTGTTGAGTTTGATCTCGGCTTTGAATCATATCGTCAGGAGTCAGCAACAAAATTGCAAAATCGAAATCTGTTGCTTTCGCGACTATCGTCTCCAATGTGCCGCCGCTTAGACCAAATACACCTTGATTCCAAATGACGACCTCACAGGAGCGATCCAAATTCACTTGTATCGCTTCAGCGAGGCCCGAACCTTCACTCGACGATCCAACGAAAACAGATGGGCGAACTTCCGCCATGTCTTACTCCTTATGGAGAATCTTCTTTCACTGCTCCCCGTACAGATCGTGCACCATCGGGTCCAAGCGCTTGATGTTGCGCTCGACCGCGAGCACGATCGTCTGCTCCTCCAAGCCGTCGGAACTGGTCGCCACGGCGGGGATGATCTGCCGGCTGTCGGGGAGGCTGAAGCGCATCGTGAAGGAGCCGTCCGGGCGGAGCTTCACCGGTTCGTTTTGGAGTGTGACCGTAGCGGTGGGGTCGGTCTTGCCGAAGACGACCAATTCGGCGTCGAGTTCGAAATGGAACTTCTTGAGCTTGCCGGGGCCGGCGCCTGCGCCGAAGGAGCCTTCCTTGATCGGCCGGCGGAACTGCTCGTCGAAGAGTTCCTTCAATTGGGCCGGGCCATGGGTCGATTCGAAGCCGGTGGACATGGCCAACACACGGTCGGCCTTGGCCGGGTCGATCTCGGCGGCCCAGCTATCTTCGAGCGATTCGGTCGCTCCCGATTTCGGCGGGGTGACGACATTGGAACGGGCGAGCACGTAGAACTGGCCGCGCTTGGACACATAGCCGATGTCGGCTCGGTAAGTCCGCGGCGGTTGGGGCACGTCGATGTACCAGTGGCTGCACCCGCCGTGGACGTTGATGTCGCGGATGGCCGTTTCGGAGGTGCTGGTCGTGTCTTGCGAAGTCACATCGAAGAGCCGGATGATCGGCTTGGCCCCGTGCCAATCCTGACCCAGCGCGGCTTCGGCACGCTGGACGGATTGCAGCGACAGTTCCCAATAGCAGTGGAGCCAGAACGGGTCGGGCACCATCAGCACTATGCGGTCCTTGGTGTGGCCCGGCTTGTTCTTGACCGACAAATCCTTCTCGGCGGGGATCGTCGATTCCACCTTGGTTTTGGTTTCGACCTTCGCGGTCGGCTTCGGGGCCGGCGGGGGCAGGAACGGCTTGTGGGCGCCGTTGGTGCTCGGCTTCGGCGCGGTCACGATCGGCTTCGTCGGCGGGGCGACCAGCTTCGGCGCCGGGGTGCTCGGCTTCGTGGGCGCAGTAGCAACCGGCTTCGGCGCCGGGGGAGCGACCGGCTTCGGCGCGGGGGGCGTCGGTTTTGCGGCGGCTGGGGGAGCGGATTTCAGAATCGGCTTGGGCACGGGGACTTTCGCGGTTGCGGATACGGGCTTCGGAGCCGGGGCTTTCGCCGCGGCGGGAACGGATTTGGCCGGGGCCGGCTTGGCGGGCGTCTTCCGCGAAACGGTCGGCACCACCTTGGCCGCGGGCTTCGTCTTGGCGACCGGCTTCGCAGGGGTGCGCGCTTTGGCTGATTTCGCTGGCTTTTTCGTCGGCATCGGAGACTACTCCCCCCCGCGGTCGGGCCTTTGAGGCGCAAGCGGAGGACGGCGGGGCTACGGCGGAAGCGTCCTGCGGTGTGGTGGTGGGATCCATCCCGAATGGCTGATCGAACGAGGCGGGTGAGTCGAGGCGGGGATTGCAACACAAAAGCGGGCACTTTCCCCAAGTCAGTACGCAGTCTAAAGAAATGCCGGGTGCGGTGTCAACGCGACTTGGGCAACCCGCGGGAGGTTTACCGATATTTTCGCGCCCGGGGTCGGATTGCGCCGCATTCAGCAAAGATATCGACGCGCGCCCGGTATCCGTGCATTCGCCGCGTATTCCTCGAGCTTGTGAAAAAATTCACGAATACCCCGTTGCCACCTTTGCGCACCTTTCCACAATGAACTCCACGACACAATTGTACGCGCGCCGGTGGTCGTTGGGCCTTCGGAAGGCCAAAAATGCTGCCTGAACCAGCCCGAAAACAGACCCGACCCGTGGTCGCAATGGCCGGGATCGGTACCGAAATGGTCGGGTTCACGCTGGCGGGCGTACTCATCGACTGGCTGGCCGGGTCGCTGCCGGTGTTCACGGTGTTACTCACGGTGGGCGGGTTGGCGCTGGCGATGTATCACCTGATGACTTGGGCCAAACGGCGGAGTGCCCCGTGACCCCGCTCAATTGGCACCTGTCCGGCGCGGCGATCGGCGGAGTACTCTGCACGATCTCGGGGCTGCTGAGCTTCTGGCTCGCGCTGAAGTTGTTGAAGAAAGGCCCCGCGGGGTCGCTTCTGGCGATGGTGCTGGGGTTGGCGTTGCGTTCGACCTTGGGCCTCGGTGGTTCGGCCATCGGGTTCACGCTGTTGAATGGGTGGAATGCCGGGGAAGATGACAAGATCGCGTTCTGGATGTGGGTGCTCGCGGCGTACATTGTGAGCTTGGTGATCGAATCGGTGTTGCTCGTGCGGCGGTTGCCGCGTCCGAAGCCGGCGGCCGAAACCGGGAAAGGGTGACGTATGCTCGCAATATTCGCATCGGCAGCCCCCGCGGGCGCCGACGGCAAGAAGCCGATCGAACCGTTCTCGCACGTCGTCGACGACAGTCACATCCATATCTTCGAATCGACGCACTTCGGGATCAACCTGCCCGGCGATGTTGGCGCCTTCTTCCAAGTCACCAAGTTCCCGATCTTCCTGCTGCTAGCCGCGGTGATCGTCGGCGCGCTCGTGATGTGGGTGGCCAACAAAATCAAATCCGGCGAGCCGCCCAAGGGGAAGCTCTGGAACGCCGTCGAATCGCTGCTCTTCTTCGTGCGCGATAAGATCGCCCGGCCCGGGATCGGCGTCCACGACGGCGACAAGTACCTGCCGTTCCTCAGTACGCTGTTCCTGTTCATCTTCATTTGCAACCTGTTCGGGATGATCCCGTTCCTGCCGTCGCCCACCGCCCACATCTACGTGACCGGGGCGCTGGCCTTCGTCGTCTTCGCCGTGACGCACGTTTCGGGGATCAAAGAGAACGGCGTGAGCGGGTATTTGAAGACATTCATCCCGCACATCCACCTCGAAGGCGGGAAGGGGATGAAGATCTTCGGCCTCGTCTTGCAGGTGTCGATGGCGATCCTCGAATACATGACCGCGTTCATCCGGGTCTTCGTTCTGGCCGTGCGGTTGTTCGCCAATATGCTGGCCGGGCACACCGTGCTGTTCATGGTCTTGTTCTTCATCAAGCTGGTCGCCGACCCCGATTACAAGATTTCCATCGCCGAAGACTGGATGTACTGGCCGGTCTCGATCTTCAGCGTGGTCCTGGTCACGCTGCTCTCCCTGCTGGAGCTTTTCATCGCGGGGTTGCAAGCGTTCGTGTTCACGTTCTTGGCGGCGATCTTCATCGGGCTGGCCAAACACCCCGCCCACTAACCACGGAACCTCAGTTCCTCCGAAACTTCCTCTCGAAAGGGTTCTCGCCATGCGTCAGTCGTTCGTTCTCCTCTTCGCCCTCGCGATGCTCCTGTTCATCGCCAGCCCCGCCTCGGCCGTGGACGGCAACGGTCCCACCGCCGCCATCGGCATGGGTCTCAGCGTGGTCGGCATCGGCATCGGCCTCGGGTTGGTCGGCTTCGCGGCTCTCAGCGGGATCGCCCGCCAGCCGGAGCAAGCCGGCGCCATCCAAGGGGCCATGTTCATCATCGCGGGCCTCATCGAAGGGGCCGGGATCATCAGCCTCGTGCTCTGCCTCGTCACCTTGTTCATCAAGTAACGCGGCGGTCTCCCCGCACGGAACGGAGGTGCTGATATGCGCTTTGCACTGCTGGCGGTAGTCGCCGCGTTCGGCCTCATGCTGATGGCCAAGCCGGCGCTCGCCGAAAAACAAACGACGACGGTCGTCGCCGCCGATACGCACGCCGGCGAGAAGAAGGAAGGGGGCGGCCTCAGCTTCCTCGCTTTGGAGCGCTACGACCTCGGCATCTTCACGCTGATCGTCTTCGGGCTGCTCTGCTTCATCCTCATGTGGTTCGCCTGGCCGAAGATTTCCGAAGGCTTGGCGAAGCGCGAAGCGGCCATCGCCGGCGCCCGCGACGAGGCGATCCAAGCCCGCAAGGACGCCGAGGACATCCGCGAGAAGTTGAAGGTCGAGTTCGCCCTCGCGCAGGATAAGATCCGCGCGATGATGGACGAAGCCCGACGCGATGCGGACGCCCTGCGCGTTAAGGAAAAAGAGACCGGCGTCGCCGAAGCGACCGCGGAACGGAAGCGGGCGCTCGCCGACATCGAGACGGCCAAGCAGCACGCCCTCGCCGAAATCCAACAGCAGGCGATTCAACTGGCCTCGCTGATGAGCACGAAGGCAGTCCGCCGCAGCATCACGGCCGACGATCACAGCCGCTTGTTGGCGGAGTCGCTGGACGAATTGAAGCGGACCGTCACGAAGGCGTGAAGCCGGAAGAGACCTCACCCCCCCGGCCCCCTCTCCGAAGCGGAGAGGGGGAGGAAGAATCCACCATGGCCAAAAAACCAGCCACCCCCGAAGAAGCGCTCCCCGAGGCCACCGGCAGCAAAGCGCGGCTGGCCCGCGTCTACGCCGAAGCTTTGCTCGCCGCGGCGGGTCGCGCCCAACTCGCCGATACCATCGGCGAGGAACTGAAGGGAGTGGCCGAAGGGGTCCTGAAGCCGAACCCCGGCATCGTGGACTTCTTCAACTCGGCGGCGGTCAGCCGCAGTGCCAAGTTGCCGATCCTCGAGAAAGCGTTCGGCGAAGGCACCTCGCCGCTGTTCAAGAACTTCCTCGGCGTGCTGAACCAGAACAACCGGCTCGGCCTCCTCCGCGACATCTCGGCGACCTACCACGCCCTGCGCGATTCTCAAGGCAACCGCGTCCGCGTGAAGGTCCGCACGGCCGCCGAACTGAACGACGCCCAACTCGAGAGCCTGCGCACGACGCTGGCCACGACCTTGAAACAAGAGCCGATTCTGGACGTGAAGGTCGACCCCGACTTGCTCGGCGGCCTCGTCGTCCAGATCGGCGACCGCGTCTACGACACGTCGGTACGCTCCCGGCTCAATACCCTCCGCACCCACCTGATGACGAGTGGCAGCCATGTCCTTTAAACCGAACGTCTCCGAGATCGCCTCGGTCCTCACCGCCCAGATCGAAGGCTTCGGCCAATCGGTCGACGTCAAGGCGACGGGCCGCGTGCTCGAAGTCGGCGACGGCATCGCCCGCGTCTACGGCCTCTCGGAGGTCATGGCCGGCGAACTCGTCGACTTCCCCGAAGCCGGCGTCCGCGGGTTGGCCTTCAACCTCGAAGAAACGTCGGTGTCGGTCATCATCCTGGGCGATTACCTCCAAGTCCGCGAAGGGATGGAAGTCCGCACCACCGGCACGCTGCTGTCGGTCCCCGTCGGCCCCGAGATGGTCGGCCGGGTCGTCGACCCGCTCGGCAACCCCGTCGACGGCAAAGGCCCGATCCTCACGAAGCGCACCCGCCTCGTCGAATCGGTCGCCCCCGGTGTCCAAGATCGCCAGCCGGTGAAAGTGCCGCTGCAAACCGGGATCAAGGCCATCGACGCCATGACCCCCATCGGCCGCGGCCAGCGCGAACTCATCATCGGCGACCGCAAGACGGGCAAGACCCAGATCGCCATCGACACGATCCTGAACCAAGCCGGCGAAGGCGTGATCTGCGTCTACGTCGCCTGCGGGCAAATGGAATCGAAGGTCGCCGCCGTCGTCGAGAAGCTCCGCGAGAAGGGGGCGATGGACTACACCATCGTCGTGGTCGCCTCGGCGGCCGACCCGGCCCCACTCCAATACATCGCCCCGTACGCCGGCACCTCGATGGCCGAGTACTTCACCTACGACGAAGGCAAAGACACGCTCGTCGTCTACGACGACTTGAGCAAACAGGCCGCCGCGTACCGCCAATTGTCGCTGCTCGTCCGCCGGCCCCCCGGCCGCGAAGCCTACCCCGGCGACGTGTTCTACGCCCACAGCCGCTTACTCGAGCGCTCCGCCAAGCTCGCCGAGAAGTACGTCCTCGTCCCCGCCGATGCGGACGAAACCAAAGTCACCGCCGATTGGGGCATCAACTCCGCCGCGAACCCGACCGAGAAGCGCGCCACCGGCACCCCCGGCAAGGTCTACACCGGCCCCGGTGGCTTCGGCGGCAAAGAACAGGCCGAGCACGACCACAAGAATTTCCCCGGCAGCAAGATCGCCAAGGTCCCCGGCTCCGGCGGTTCGCTCACGGCCCTGCCGATCATCGAGACGCTCGAAGGCGAAGTCTCCGCGTACATCCCGACCAACGTGATCTCCATCACCGACGGCCAGATTTACCTCCAACCCGACCTCAAAAACGCCGGCGTGCTCCCCGCCGTGGACGTGGGCATCTCGGTGAGCCGCGTCGGTGGCAATGCCCAGATTTCGGCGATGAAAGACAAACGCGTCGCCGGCGGGTTGAAGCTGGCGCTGGCCGCGTTCCGCGAACTGGAAGCGTTCGCCCAACTCGGCACCGACCTCGACAAAGCGACGCAGGGCCAACTCGACCGCGGCTACCGCATGGTCGAAATCTTGAAGCAGGGCCAGTACGAACCGCTGAACGTGGTCGATCAGATCCTGATCATCTACGCGGGCAACACCGGCGGCTTGGACGACGTCGACCGCCGCAAAGTGCGGGCGTGGGAAGCGCAGTTCTTGAAGTTCATGAAGGAACAGATGCCCGAAGTGCGGAATCAGCTCGCCAAGGACAAGAAGATCGGCGACGACTTGGCGAAGAAGCTCAACGATGCGATCGCGACCTTCCGACCGCAGTTCAAGGCATGAGTTAGCCGGACGCGCAAGCGACGGTCTTGTGGTACGGAGTGTCGTTGTTCACTGGGAACCCGGATCGTAGCCGTCGCTGGCGCGTCCGGCTAACGAGACAGACTGAAGATGCCTAACCTCCGCAGCCTCGTGAAGCGCCGCAAGGCGATCCGGAACATCCGGAAGATCACGAAGACCATGGAACTCATCGCCACGGGTCGCTTCAAAAAAGCGCTCGACCGGGCGCTGCAAGCCGA
>JANOSQ010000586.1:0-9998 GCA_031415915.1 Fimbriiglobus sp.
AGACGGGGATGAACAGTTCGAGCCGCTGCTTCGGCGTCAGTCTGCGGGCGTCGCAGAATTCGGTGATCGGCGTCCCTTTCACCAGTTCCATGACGAAGTACGGCCGGCCGTCGGAGGTGGTGCCGGCGTCGAGAACCTTGGCGATGTTCGGGTGATCCATCACGGCCAAGGCTTGCCGTTCGGCTTCGAAGCGGCCCAACACGCTCCGCGAATCCATGCCGGGCTTGATGAGCTTGAGCGCCACGCGACGTTTGATCGGTTCGAGTTGGTCGGCGACCCAGACTTCGCCCATGCCGCCTTCGCCGATCTTTTCGAGCAATTTGTATGGCCCGACACGGTCGCCGATGCCCGCCGACGCATCGCCGGTCACCGTACCCGGCAAGTACGCCCCGGTCCGGGCGAGATCGGCCGGTGGCCGGTCGAGGGGGTTCGATTGGGCGATGGCCCCGAGCAATCGGTCGATTCGCCGACGCTGGTCGGCATCGACGATCCGGTCGAGGAACGCGGCCCGCGCCGTCGAATCGCCCAAAGCGAGAGCTTCGGAAAAGAGGGTTTCATCGGTCATGGTCGGGACCCGGAGTGGTATCTCGACCCATCATGCGGAATCGGCGCACCTTTCGCACCACGGATTTTTCGGTTTCCTTCAAAAGGGGTAGTTTTTGTGGAAGCGACTCTTGTTGGAGTCAAGCCGACCAACGAAAGTGCGGCGCACCGAAGGGCTGCGCCGCGTCTAAATTTCAGGGTGTCAAACGAGGTGGAATACCAACTCCGGGGCGCATTTGCGGTGGATCGCCCGCGCGACTTCCATCCGCAGCAAACCCCCGGCCTTCTCCAACGCGGTCATCGCATCCGTCCGGGTGGCGGGGTCCGTGGCGTCTGCCAGAGTGAATCCGGCGACTGTCACGCGCAACCGGCCCGTGTTCGGCGCCGGCTCGACCTTCACCACCTCCAGGTTTTGCAAGCGCCCGTCGGCCATCCCCGAAAGGATCCCGCGCAGGGCTTCCATCACCTGCCCGCAGAGTTGCGAAGCCTTGCGGTTCGCCCGCTGCGGGTTGTTCCACGGTTTGTCGTGGAACGCCCGCGGATCGGTTCCATCTTCGGAGCCGAGTTCATCGGCCGATGTCTGCCAATCCGCCGGGGTCTGTCGTCGTCTGCTCACCGGGTATACTCCGGAAGGGGGAAAACTTGTCGGGGACGCACGCGGAATTTCGGGAATGAATCGGGCGCATGAGAGTTCCTCCTTCCGGGTCGGGGATACGTGCACAGAGGGGAGAAAGCGGAAAAGGGTTCGCGGAAATCGTGCGGGAGACAATTTTCGGCGGTGCCAATCGATCGATTCACCCCCTTTGAGAACAGCGCCATTTGAAGCTTCTGAAATATGCCGATTTTGGTTTTGAAGACCGGCGACGACAGTCGTGCAGTCACTCCCCCCAATGAAGGAGCGTGTTGTAGCGGCAAAGATTGCCCAACACGAGCCGGACGCGTGAGCGACGGACGGACGGCGAGGAATTCGCCTTGGCGAAATGGGATCGGTCCGTCGATGGTCACGCCGGCCATTCCCAGCCTTTGCGGGGTTCGATGCCCAGGAACGCGTTCGCTTCTTTCGAGTCGGTCGCGCCTTTTTCGCCGTCCCATTTTAGCTCGGCGCCACCGGCTCGATAGGAGACGTTACCCAGCAACACAGCCTCCGTGAGCGGGCCGGAATAGCCGAAGGGGCAGAGCGGTTTGCCGGCGCCGCGGATGGCGTCGAGCCATTCCTTGTGGTGGCCGACCGACTTCGGGATCGTCGCGTCGGGCGCTTTGAAATCCTTGGCGAATTCGTCCGGGAGCAGTCGGTACTTCGAATAGTCCGCGATCAGTTTCTTGCCGCCTTCGCCCTCGAAAAGAACGCCGTCGTTGAAGCCCGCGAAGCGGACTTTGCCGTCCGAGTCGGGGCCGGGGACGCCGTGGTACCAAGTCAACTCCACCCCGGCGCGCGTCTTCGTGGCGGGGAAGGTGTAGTCGACTCGCAGCGTTTGCGGGACGGTGTTGTCCGCGTTGGCCAGTTCCGTGCCGGTGGCCTTCACGGTGTTCGGCGAGCCGAGGCCGAGTGCCCAAAACGGCAGGTCGGTGAAGTGGCAACCCATGTCGGCGAGGACGCCGCCGCCGAAGGGCCACCACCAACGCCAGTGGAAATGGGGCCAATTGAGGTGACCCGCGTAGAAGAAGTCTTCGGGCACGGGGCCGAGCCACTTGTCGAGGTCGAACTTCAACTTGTCGACGGGCGACTTCATCACGCGGCCGGGGTCGGGCCGGCGCGAACACCAAACGTGAACCCGTTTCACCGCCCCGAGTTTGCCCGCTTGGACGATCTCCACGACGCGGCGGTAGTTGTCCCCGGCGTGGATCTGCGTCCCCATCTGCGTGATAACTTTCTTCTCCGCGGCCACCTTCATCACCCGGCGGACTTCGCCGACGGTATGGCAGAGCGGCTTCTCGCAGTAAACGTGTTTGCCGAGCGCGAGGGCCGAGAGGGTCGCGTGGGCGTGGGTGTGGTCGGGCGTGCTGACGACGACCGCGTCGATGCCCTTGCCGACTTTGTCGAGCATGGCCCGGTAGTCGGTGAAAAATTGCGCTTTGGGGAAGTCGGCGCGGGCTTTGACGGCGCGGGGTTCGTCGATCTCGCAAAGTGCGACGATCGACTCGGTGGCCACGCCCTTGAGGTTCTCGGCCCCGCGGTCGGCGACGCCGATGACGGCGAGGCGAACGGGAGCTTTCGATTCCCCGGCCGCGCGGACTTTGGCGAACGGGGCCGCGAGCAGCGCCGCGGAGGTGGAGGCGACGAAGCGGCGGCGGTTCAGCATCGGTGGCTCCCGGGGGGTCAGTTCTTTTTCTTCTCGGCGACTTTCCACTCTTCGTACTTTTTGATCGCTTCGTCCCGCTTCTTGTCGCCGTCGCCTTCGGCGTCGTCGAAATAGTGTTGCGTGTAGTTGAACTTGATCGCGTCGTTCGTGCTCTTCGTGCGCGCGGTGAGGCCGAAATCGGCGGGGTCTTTCTTTTGCAACAGGGCGCACATCGCCAAGGCGATGTCGCGCGTCTGGATGGGAACCCGCCGGTTGCCACCGGGCCCACCGGGCATGAACGTGGTGGTGACGACGGTTTTATCCGTCAGGTACTTTTCGAGGATCTTCGCGTCGTCAGCATCGCCGTTCTTGGCGATGAAGGTCATCGCCATCCCGCGGTAAACGGTCGGCCCGGTTTTGGCGTCGAGCAGTTTCTTGGCGCTCCTGATCCCCGTGGAGAGCTTCAAACTCGTCGATAAGTTCATCGCGTAATAGAGGGAATAAGTGTCTTCGCGGGTATCGATCCATTTGGTCAGCAAAGCGAGGTAGACGTCCTTGTTCGCACCGCTTTCGAGGGCCGTCCGCATGATGGGCTGGTTCAAAAACTGGCTGGCTTGCGACGGGTTGCGCGGCAGGAGTTTATCCGGCACGCAGCCTTCCGCGAAAAGGATGGCGGCGATGTCGATCGCGTTCGGGTTAGGCCGCCCGGTGCCGTCGTCGGAACCGAAGTAGGGCCGGAACTGGGCCCGGCGGGCGACGATGGCCTTGGCGAGTTCGTCCGGGGTGCCGCCGATGGCGAAGAGCATCTGTTGATTCGGCGACAGGATCATCTCGCGGAAGAGCGTCCGGGACGCCTCGGACTTGCCGACGATTTCGAAGTAGTCGCGGGCACCGGGCAGTTTGTGGTCGAACTCGCTTTTCGAATCGGCCAAGAAACAATCGACGCGGGCTTTGATGTCTTCCCCCAAGGCGCGGGGTTGCAGCATCTCGCAGCGCAGTTGAACCTCGGGGCTGGCGTTGGTCGCCAAGCCTTCTTGAATCGCGGGCAATGCCAAGCGGCCCAGTTCTTTCAATTCTCGGTGGGCCTGTTCGCGCTCGCCGTAGGAGGAGTTGGCCAAACCCCGGATCAACTCTCTGGCTTTGCGGTCGACTTCGACCGGAACGACCAGCGACTTGGGGTTCGGATCGACTTCGCCCGCGGCCAGCGGCGCGGCGACGGCGAACGCGACGAGAAGGCCGAGGGCGGGGCGAAGCATGATGAGCTCCGGAAAGTGCGAAGCGGCGGGCGTCCGGGAAAGGGTGCCCGGGCACCCCGTCGGATGCCCGGTTGCTTCAACGCTTGATCACCGGTTTCGGTTCGTCCTTTTTCGGTTCGACCGGCTTCGGCTCGTCTTTCTTCGGCTCGTCCTTCTTGGGTTCCTCTTTCGGTTGCTTGGCGATCCACTCCTTGAACTTCTTGATCCCCGCTTTGCGCTTGTCTTCCGCTTTGCTGTCTTTCTCGTCTTTGAAGTAGTAGTTGTTTTGCTGGAGTTTGGCGTACTCTTGGGTGTTCACCATTTCCAAGCCGTAATCCTTCGGCGTTTGCCCGGCGATTTTAATCGCGACTCCGAGCGCGAAGTCGCCGAGCAGGATGGCGTGAATGTTCGCTTGGCCCGGCTGGGCGGGTTGGATCGTCGTGGAATCTTCGAACAACTTGGCGATGTCCGACAGGTACTTCTTGGCGTCTTTGTTCTGGGCGAGCGTCGTGAGGGCGGGAATCTTATAATACCACTGGCCGTTCTGCGCATCGGCGAGGAGCACCTTCACCGCGTAGCGCGGGATGTCGGCCGTCATCTGCCATTGCTGGGCGAAGCTCATCGCCTGTTGGGCGCCGACGCCGGACTCGCGGCTGTCGAGCCAACGCGTCATGATCTTCTTCAAGACCACGCCGTATTTGCCCGCGGAGCGGTTGGGGATCATGGCGTTCTGAATGTCGGCGTGGTAGAGGTAGTTGGCGACGGAGGTGTAGTTCCAGTTGTTCGTGAGGGTCATTTCGCGGTCGGTGTACATCGATTCCAGAAACGCCAGGACCGCGATTTCGCCGATGGTCGGTTGAAGATTCTGGACCCGGCCGCTTTGGGGAAAGTTCTGCCGGTTCTGGATGCCCTGGTAGTGGCCGATGAGCACGCCCCCGAGTTCATTGGCGGGCAGTTCGCAAGCCAACAGTAGCCCGTGGTACGTGGTGTTCTTGAGGACTTCGGCGAAGAGTTCGCGGGTCGATTTGTCGTTGCCGAGGAGACCTTTGAACTTGGTCCAACCCGGCAGTTGATGATCGAACTTCCCTTCGGTGTCGAGCAGGAAGCACGACACTCGGGCTTTCATGTCTTCGGATTCGGCCTTCGGCATCACGAGTTCGATGCGGAGGCGGACTTCCGGGCTGCTCTCGGTGGCGAGCGCGTCTTTGAGGGCGGGCACGGCGAACCGGCCCATCTTGCCGATCTCGCGGGTCGCGGTTTCCCGCTCCTTGTACGACGCGCTGTTCAACTGGCGGACCAGTTCCTTGGCCTTCATCGATTCCGATTCGGTCACATCGAGCGATTTCGGATCGGGCGTGCTCCCCGCCGTCGGTTTGAACTCGGTATTTTCCACCGGTTTGCCAGGCTGCACCGGCAGAGTGGGTTGCCCTTTTACGACTTGCAGTTGAACCGGTTGCGCCGACGCGGCCGCGGCGACCAAGAGAATCGACGTCAGGGAAAACAGCTTCATGGCGCGGCGCTCCGGGGTGAACTGTATCCGGTAATTATACGATGCGAGCGGGGGCCGCGATAGACAATTTACTTGGCCCGTCGGACGGATTTGAATTCGACCGGTTCCTGAGGGACATCCTTCATTCCCTTGACAGCACCCGTCGTCACGGCCGCGATTTTATCCACGACGTCCATCCCTTTGACGACTTTTCCGAAGACGCAGTACCCCGGGTTGGGATCGCTGAAATCGAGGAACTTGTTATCGACCATGTTGAAGAAAAACTGAGATGTGGCGCTGTCCGCCGCCGCGGTTCGGGCCATCGAAATCGTGCCCCGTGCGTTGGCCAATCCGTTGGTCGATTCGTTGGCGATGGGTGGCCGGGGCTTCTTGAGACCCATCTCCTTGTCGTAACCACCGCCTTGGATCATAAACTTCAGGATCACCCGGTGGAACGTGAGGCCGTCGTAGAAGCCGTCATCGGCGTACGCCAGAAAGTTGGCGACGGTTTTCGGCGCCTTCTCGGGATAGAGTTCGACCTCGATGGTACCCATCGAGGTCTCGATCACCACGACATTGGACTTGGCCAGATCCTTCGGAACCGGGGCGCCGAAGAGCAAGCCGGCGCACAGGAGTACGGCAGACGCATTCATGGCACCGGCTCCTGGGGAATCGGATTACTTCTTCACTCGGATTGACTTGATGGTCACGTCTTCGACCGGCACGTCCTTCATCCCGCTGCGGACTTCGGTCTTCACATCCTTGATTTTATCGACGACGTCCATGCCTTTGGTGACTTTGCCGAAGACGCAGTAGCCGGCGTTCTCCCCTTCGCGGTCGAGGAAGGGGTTGTCTTTGACGCTCACGAAGAACTGCGAGGTCGCACTATCTACCTCACTGGTACGAGCCATCGCCAAAGTGCCGCGCGTGTTCTTGAGGCCGTTCGCCGACTCGTTTTTGATCTTCCCCTTGGTTTCTTTCGTGTTCAATTTCGCATCCAGCCCGCCGCCTTGAATCATGAACGTCGGGATGACGCGGTGGAACACGAGGCCGTCGTAGAACTTGTCGTCCACGTACGACAAAATGTTCGCGACCGTCTTCGGCGCCTTGTCGGCGAAGAGTTCGGCTTCGAACGTCCCGAGCGACGTCTCGACGACGATGGTCGGGTTGTCGGCGGCCGATGCCGAAGAAGACGCCACCGCCATGACGGCGGCGCACAGGAAGCTGACGAGCACGAGTTTGACCAGCATGAATCCATCCTCGAGAGGGAAAGGGCGACGGGTTGATTCTACCGGGGGGAACAAGCGTTGGCGAGTGGATCGGGATACGAGCCGGACGCGTGAGTGAGTGAGCGACGGACCGATTGCAATGGGAGGCGACTCGGAACTCGCCGGGAGGCACGCGGCCCGTCTCGTACGCCGACCGATCAAACCTGCGGCAATCGAATCCGACGGCCCGGCTTGCCCTCGGCCGGCGCCCCGCATTTGCCACACCCGGAAGCGCAACCGCTCGCCGAACCGCGGCCGGTCTTCGCAAGCCCCCGCAGCCAATAAGCCAAGGCGAGCACCACGATCACAAATACTGCGAGTTCTTGAATACTCATCGCAGTCCCCCGAATAACGAATGGCGACGGACGAAGGATTCCACCTCAGCTCCAAATCAACCGGCCCACCTGGAACACGACGAACGCGCCGATGTAAGCGAGCACCGTCATGTAGACGAACGTGAACGCGGGCCAACTCCAACTCCGGGTTTCCCGGCGGATCACGGCGAGCGTCGAGGCGCACTGGCAGCAGAGGGCGAAGAACACCATGACCGATAGTGCCACCGGAATGCGGTGCGGGCCGCGCACGGGGCTGGTGTCCCAATCGTCGCGGATCGCCGAGCCCAGATTGTCTTGCTGTCCATCCTTGTCTTCTTCGACCTCGTACAGAATCCCCATCGTGCCGACGATGACCTCGCGGGCCGGGAAACTGGCGAGGACCGCGACGCCGATGCGCCAATCCCAACCGAGTGGCTCGAACACCGGCTCCATCCAGCGGCCTGTGCGGCCGAGGTAGCTGTTGCGCTGGTGCTCGGCTTTGGTCGCCCGCGCCCGTTTGGTCGCTTCGGCGGCGATGTCCTCGTCACCCGACTTCGCCTCATCTTCCAAGGCTTCGATCCGTTCTTCGTACTTGACCCCTTCGGGGCTCGTGTTCGGGAAGTAAAGCACGGCCCAGACCAAGATCATCGTCGCAAGATCACCGTCCCCGCCCGGCGGAGGAACGACCAACCCGCATCGTAGACGCGCCGCACGACCATGGGCAGCGAGGGTCGCTTGTAGGCGGGGAGTTCCATGACGAAGAGCGAGCGTTCGCCGCGGAGGAGCGTTTTGCGGAGCAGCAAGGCCACGGCCGGCGCCGCGAGGAATCCGATCATATACATCGCGAACATCACGAGGCCACGCGACCAAACCGAGTAGTGTTCTTTCGGCAGAAACAACCCGATCATCAGGGCGTAGACCGGCAGGCGGGCCGAGCAAGAGATCAGCGGGGCGACGAGGATTGTGGCGAACCGATCCCGGCGATTCTCGATCACCCGCGTCGCCATGATGCCGGGGATGGCGCAGGCCACCGAAGAAAGCAGCGGGATAAACGACTTCCCGCTCAGCCCGCAGCGGCTCATCAGGCGATCCATCAGGAACGCGGCCCGCGCCATGTATCCGCAGTCTTCGAGCACGGCTATGAACGCGAACAGGATCAAAATCTGCGGCAGGAAGACGATCACCCCGCCGACGCCGGCGATGATTCCGTCCGCGATCAACGAGCGCAACGGCCCGACGGGCATCTCGGCTTTCACCGAGGAACTCAGCCATTCGGTGCCGGCTTCGATCAGGCCCATGATCGGATCGGCTACCCAGAAGATCGACACGAACACGAGGAATAGCACGGCGAAGAAGAAGAGCGTGCCCCAGATTCGGTGGGTGAGTACGCGGTCGATGCGGTCGGTCCGGTTGACGGGGCGAACCGCCGGTTTGGTCACGCACTTGGCCACGACTTCGCGGATGCGGGCGAAACGGGTCTTCGCTTCCACCGCCGGCACCGGGCACCCCGCCGCCGCGAGCCGCGCTCGGATTTCACCGAGGGTGCGGGTCAGCGTTTCGCCTTCTTTCGCGGTGAGCCATTGTTCGGTGGCACCGTTGACGTCCAAAATCACCCGGCGAGCGAGGAAGCTCGAAAGCCCCGAGGCTTCCGCGAGGCTCGCCGTCTCCGCTTCGAGTGCCGCCGGCAGTTCCAGTCGGCGGGGTGCGATCCCGGCTTTCGCCGATTCCGAGAGGGTTCGCTGGAGAACATCCAAACCGATGCCGCGATTCGCCTGCACGGGTACGAACGGGATGCCGAACTCGCGGGTCAGTGCGTCGCAATCGACGGCGATCCCCTGTGCTAAGGCGACATCGACCATGTTCACCGCGACGACCACGGGCTTGCCGAGGTCGAGCAGTTGCGTCGTCAGGTAGAGGTGGCGATCCAAATTCGACGCATCGACGATCGACAGCACCACATCCGGGGCCGGCTCCTCGGGTCGCCGGCCGAGCAAGAGATCGACGGCCACGAGTTCGTCCGGACTTCGGGCCGCGAGGCTGTAGGTGCCGGGGAGGTCGATGAGATTGACCCGGACGCCATCGGCCGTGAAGTGGCCGTGCTTCATTTCGACGGTGACGCCGGGGTAGTTGCCGACGTGTTGGCGCAACCCCGAAAGAGCATTGAACAAGGTCGATTTCCCGGCGTTCGGGTTGCCGACCAGCGCGACGGTGATCGTGGGAGTCATGGCAATCACAGCGGGGAGACGGTGACGCAGGCGGCTTCGCGGACGCGGAGGCTGAGGCGGGTGTTGCCGATGCGGATTTCGACCGGATCGCCGAGCGGCGCGACCGCGAGGAGTTCGATTTCTTCGCCTTCGAGGAGGCCGAATTCGTAGAGGCGTTGGACGAGCGCGGGATCGCCGGCCAAGGATTCGACGCGGGCTTTGTCGCCGGGCTTCAGGGTCGAAAGGGGGATCATCCGCGGACCGCGCGCACGAGGATCTGCGACGATTCGCCGGAGCGGAGGCAGAGCCGGCAATCGGCGATCTTGAGCAGGCACGTGGAACCGGGCTGCTGCATTTGCAGCCGGCAACCTTCGCGCAAGCCGAGTTCGGCCAAGCGGCAGACCCACGCGGCATCGCCGCCGACTTCGGCGACCTCGGCCCATTCGCCGGGCTTGAGCATATCGAGGGGGATGAGCATGGAGTGGAATCGCGGGGTGGGTGCAAACCGTGAGATTCAATCTCACACAATCTTACGCTGCCGGCGGGGGCTGTCAAGCATATTGGACAGAATCCGTGCGGATTCGTTCCGGGAGAATTGTGGGATTCTGGATTTCGTAGGGCGGGTGGAGTCTTGGTTAACCCCCGAGCCAAGAACAGAGTGGGGCG
>JANOSQ010000587.1:0-2642 GCA_031415915.1 Fimbriiglobus sp.
GTAAGGATCACCTCGCGCTTCACCCGACCGCTTACGCGGTTCGGCTCGCCGTGCGGTTCGGTTCGCCTCAAACGAACAAAGGGGCGAGCCACCCGGCTCGCCCCTGTTTCATTTTGTCACTTCACCCAAACTCACGCCCCTTCTTCGGGTTCCTCAGCCGGGGCGGCTCCCGGCATCTGGATCAGCGGGCCCGCGGCGCCGGTGCCGCCGCGGAGGTCGGTGCGCTTCTCTTTCGGGGCGCTCGGCTTCTCGCCGGGGCGGATCTCTTGGATCAAATCGTCGTCCGGCATGTCCGGGATGATGTCCGGCACCGTCGGGTTGTCCACGTCGCGCATGCTCAGGCCGACCTTGCGATCCTTGGCATCGACGCGCAGCACCTTCACCGCCACGTCGTCGCCGACTTTCACCACTTCCTCCGGCGACTCGATCTTGTCGTCGCTCAGCTCGCTGATGTGCAGCAAGCCTTCGAGGCCCGGTTCGAGTTCGACGAAGACGCCGAAGTTCGTGAGTTTCGTCACCTTGCCCATGACCTTCTGACCCGGCATGTAGCGGCCGGGGATGTCCCCTTCCCACGGGTCGTTGGCCATTTGCTTCAGGCCCAGCGCGACGCGCTTGCGTTCTTGGTCGACGCTGAGGACCACACAGGTGATCTTCTGGCCCTTCTGCACCACTTCGGACGGGTTGGAGACCTTGCGGGTCCAGCTCATGTCCGAGACGTGCAGCAGGCCGTCGATGCCCTCTTCGATTTCGATGAAGGCGCCGTAGCTCGTGAGGTTCCGCACCACGCCCGTGACCGGGGTGTTGGGCGGGAACTTCTTGGCGACTTCGTCCCAGGGGTTCTGCTGGCACTGCTTCATCCCCAGCGAGATTTCTTTCTTCTCGTGGTTGATGTTGAGCACTTGCACTTCGACTTGGTCGCCGATGTTGACGACTTCCTGCGGGTTGCTGATGCGCTTCGTCCAGCTCATTTCGGAGATGTGCACGAGGCCTTCGATCCCCGGTTCGAGCTTCACGAACGCCCCGTACGGCATGATGTTGACGACTTCGCCGTTGTGCTTGGTGGCCACCGGGTACTTCTTCTCGATGTCCTGCCACGGGCTCGGCGTCTTGTGCTTCAGCGAGAGCGCGATCTTGTTCTTCTCGCGGTCGATGTTGAGGATGTAGACTTCGAGTTCCTGGTTGATGTTCACCACGGTGCGCGGGTCGGAAACGCGGTGCCAGCCCATGTCGGTGATGTGCAGCAGGCCGTCGATGCCGCCGAGGTCGACGAAGGCGCCGAAGTCGGCGATGTTCTTGACGATGCCTTTGCGGATCTGGCCGACTTCGAGTTCCGTCATCAGCTTGGCGCGCTGGCCATCGCGGCGGATTTCGATCAGCTTGCGGCGGCTGACGACGATGTTGCGGCGCTGCTCGTCGATCTTGAGGATCAGGCACTCGATGGTCTGGCCGATGTATTCGTCGATGTTCTGGGGCCGGCGGATGTCCACCTGCGACGCGGGCAGGAAGACGTTGACGCCGATCTGCACCAGCAAGCCGCCCTTGATTTTCTTCGTGACCGGCCCGGAGACCACGTCGCCTTCCTTGTGCTTGGCGAGGATGGCTTCCCATTCCTTTTGGCGCTTCGCCTTGCGGTAGCTGAGGCTGATGCTGCCGTCTTCGCCTTCGAGCGTTTCGAGGAGCACTTCGACGCTGTCACCGACGACCGGGGGCGTGGCCGAGCCGGCGTCGTCGCGCCACTCGTCGAGGGCGATCAGCCCTTCGGACTTGTAGCCGATGTCGATGACGACCATGTCGCCGCGGATTTCGAGGACCTTGCCTTGGACGATCTTGTTGCTTTGGTAGTTCTGCTCGTCGGCGGGGAGCCACGAGGTTAGGGCATCGGGTTCGGTGCCGAAGATCAGGTTGAATTCCGTGTCGTCTTCGCGGTCGTACTGGCGGAGGAGGTTGCGATTGACCATAGAAAAGAAGGGGTTCCTGCTCGTGATGCGATCCGGCGCGGTGCCGAACCCACACGGTTAAGGGTGATCCGCGCGAAATGGGCGACCGGGAATCGGCGCCGATTGCATTTGCGGGGGAAAGAGATTATAGGGGGCCGTCAAGGTGTGCAACAGGCCAAGTTGGGGCCGGGGAGCGGAGTCGGATCGGTGAAAGCCCGACGACGATCCCGCTCATAGAATTACCCCTCCACCTTCTTCACCACCGCATCCATGAGTTCCATGTCCCGGCAATCGTCGATCCTCATCACCGGCGCCAGCGGGGAGATCGGGCATTCGCTCATCGACCGCCTTGCGGCGGCGAGTTCCAAGCCGATCGTCACGCTCGATCTCAACAGACTCGCGGACGAACCGGCCCGGAAGGTGAAGCAGCAATTCACCGGCGACATCCGCGAGGCCGAACTGCTCGAACGCATCGTGGCCGCGCACGAGGTCGATCAGGTGTACCACTTGGCGGCCCTGCTGAGCACGCGCTCGGAGTTCTCGCCGGCGCTCGCGCACAAGGTGAACGTCGAGGGGACGCTGAACCTCTTGGAGTTCGCCCAGAAGCAGGGGGAATCGCACGGCCGGCCCGTGATGTTCTTCTTCCCCAGCAGCATCGCGGCCTACGGCATCCCGACGCTGGCGGCGAAGACCGCGGCGGGCCGG
>JANOSQ010000588.1:0-3010 GCA_031415915.1 Fimbriiglobus sp.
ACCGTTCACTGGGTTTTGCCGCTGTTTTTCAGGCGATTTCGAGTTCCGAACATACATATTTGAGACAAATTCGACTCAAATATGTGAAATTGAGCGATAAAGTCCCTGAATTTTAGGCGTTTACCCGGTGAACGGTTACAAAAATGGAAGGCGTCGCACAAATTGTCGAACCGGCCATCGCGGAAAGTGAAAACGCCCGGTTTGCATTCGCCGCGGGTCTCGTTGAACTCGCGAACACCCAGCAACATTTCGGCGGAGCCTTCTTTTTTCTGCCCCCAGCCGCGGTACCACCAACCGAGTCGCAAATCGCTCGACGGGGGCCGTTCGCCGAGTAGCAACGTCTGGCTTGTGCCATCGGTGACGTCGGCGATGCGGATGCGCGAATCGAGAAACAAAATCCCATCGCGGGCGAATTGATCCCGGCCTTCGACACCCAAGTACGATGTGTACGCCGCGAGTGCCGAACTATTTTGCCCCGGCCCCGGCACACGCGAATCGGCCGGGCACGCGAACTGCCGAATGGGCGTCGCCAATATCTCGGCGTGCGGCGCGTGCCCGTAAAACACGAGCGGCGCGGGATCGGTCGCGAACGCCCGCTCGATGTTCCGCCACACTGTGTCCTGTTCCACGAACGGGAGAATCCGCCCCGTCCAGCCGAGATACGGGTACTTGCCGCCGTCCGCTTGGACGCTCAACCCCGGTGGGAACACGGCGTGCGCACCGGGGTACGCATGCAGTGCGAGCGCGTTTTGCTTCAATCGATTTTGGCAATCGAGCCGTGCCGCCGAGGCGCGGACGCGCTGCACGGCCGCGAGGAGCAAACCGACGAGCACCGCGATAATCGCAATCGCGACGAGCGTTTCGATCAGAGTGAAACCGGCACGGGTTGCATCGCTGGTTTTTGGCCCTCTCGACCAACGCACGGCCCCCGCCAGTGACGCGAGCCAGCCCAGACCCGCGATGCCGATCGATTTCCAACCGATGGGCGCATCGTCTTGGCCGAAGCAACCGCAGGAAATATCGAGGCCGCGAGCCGGGGCGGAAATCTGCGCCGCAAGGAAAGCGGTGAAAAACAATACGGCCAAACCGAACGCGGCTCGACGGTACGCTGGCACGAAAAGGATGGCCGTGCCGAGTACCAATTGGAAATACGGCAGCGTCGCAGCGAGTGCGACCGCGGCCGCATCGGGCAACACGCGGTATTCGAGGATGCTGCCGAAAAGCTTGTACCCGTTGAAAATGTGGGCCGATGCGGACGCCAGCAACAAACCGCCGGCGACGAATCGCGGGAGCCATTCGAGAACATTTCGCATCACGGTCGGCCCCGTTCGAGGGTGCCGCCCGCGGCGACGTAACCGTCGATCCCGCATTTCAACACGGCGACATCGGGGAACTCTTGCAGCAACGACGATTGCGCGAGCGCCGACGACCAACCGCAACTCTCCGAGTTGCAATAGAGGATCAACCGCGCCTCCCGCGGCATGCCGGCTAAGGCTTGTTCGTTTTTCCAGTGCGACGACGAAATCGGAATGTTGATCGCACCCGGAATGCGCGAGCTTTGAAATTGCGGCGGCGTGCGCACATCCAAAATGCGGACCGGCCGATCCGGCGCGAGGACCGCCTCCGGCCCGACGATCACCGGCTCGCGCGGATGGTGCGAGCAAGAGATTTGATCGAGTGTCCGCCGATTGTGGAAGAACCCGGCGGGATCGAGCGATTGCCCGAGCGCGGCCAATCCGATTGCCGCGATCACGAGAGCGAGCATCGGGTTCAGCCGGGAAAAATCCATCATCCGCAGCACGACGAATGCGACCCCGAGCACCAGCGCCAAGAGCAGCACGCGGCCGCCGAGCCAAGCGGCGCGGGTCTCGGCCGATTCGTTTTCCCGGTGGACGGCGACGACCGGCCCGCCCCACAGATTCCGCATCTCGGCCGCGCCGAGCCGCAGGCGGCCGACGCTCGGGTCGTAAACGTCCGCGCCGTCGGCATCGGCCCGCAGGATCAAAATCCAATGGTTGGCGACCTTCAATTCCGGGCTGTTGCGGATCAAAGCGATGAGCGGACCGTCGAGCAAGCAAGCGTCGGCGTAGGTCGTATCGGGGAGGTACGTCGTCGGAATGCCGAAGTCCCGGCTGCAATCCAAGAGGTTGGCGGCGCTGCTGCCGTATTTGCCAGTCAAATAGTCGGGTCGGAGTAGACGGTCCAAATCGACCGGGTGCCCGGTCAGTTGCCCGGCTTGGTAAATACAGTAGAGCCCGCAGTAATGGTCGCGTTCGCCGGTGTCCCCCTTGGCGACGGAGACCGGAAACGGCGGATCGCCGGCGGATAGTGTGGCCGTCACGACGAGTGTTGCAACGCAGACCATGAGGATTCGGGCGATCATGCACCACCCGCTGTCGCCCGCCGTCGGCGGATCATCCGGTACCCCACATACAGCAGCGCGGCCGCCAGCAATGCCCCGCCGGCGTAGGTGGCGCGGGCGAGCCACTTACGCCGCGAGGTGCGCTCTTGGATCACCTGCTCGAGCGGCGCCCCGTCCGCTTGCCGGACGATGTCGCCGCCGCGGTAGGCAAGTGCGAGGGACTTGAACTCGGGATCGAGTGAATGGACTTTTTCGCCATCGGGAATGGGGATCAGCAAGGCGTTGAATTCATCGAGCGACTTGCACTCGCTTTGCGATTTGGCAAGCAACGTACGCGACGCCGACCACTCGCCAGTCTCCGCGGTGAGTTTGGTGGTGATCGTGATCTTTTGAAATGGCAACTTGGATTCGCCTTCGGGATACTCAAAGCGGACTTCTTGAATTGTGGAGGTAAGACCCCCCGGGTGATCCCCCACGACCGATCGCTTCATTTCACCCAATCTTTTTCCCTTAGGCGAGCGGCAGGAGGTAGCCTACCCAATTGAGGTTTCCGAAACGAGCTCGGCATGAGACGATGGGCAATTCACCCGTCACCCATCTTCTGAGGACGGAGTCATGGACGACTCGAAAGTCGCACCGATCGATGCG
>JANOSQ010000589.1:0-2576 GCA_031415915.1 Fimbriiglobus sp.
TACGTCCCCGCGACGCGGATCGACTTGATCCAGCGCTACATCGGCGGGGCGCAAGGGGAGCCGCGGCTCTCAAAACTGGGCGGCGCGTCATGGGGTCGGCAGAAGGACAAAATCTCCGAAGCGGTCATGGACATGGCCGCGGAGATGATCCAGATCCAGGCGGTGCGGGCCGCGATCCCCGGCCACGCCTTCCCCGCCGATTCCGACTGGCAGCGCGAATTCGAAGGGGCCTTCCCCTACCAAGAGACGCCCGATCAATTGACCGCCATCGCCGAGATCCGCGCCGACCTCGAGAAACCCAAGCCGATGGATCGCCTCCTCTGCGGGGACGTCGGCTACGGCAAGACCGAGGTCGCCATCCGCGCGGCGTTCAAGGTCATCGACAACGGCAAGCAAGTGGCGATCCTCGTGCCGACGACGGTGCTCGCCGAGCAGCACTACAAAACGATCCAGCAGCGTCTCGCCGAGTACCCGTTCCGCGTCGAGGTGCTGAACCGGTTCAAGAGCGCCGCGAAGCAGCGCGAGACGATCAAAGCCCTCGCCGCCGGCACCATCGACATCGTCGTCGGCACGCATCGGCTCGTCAGCGACGCGGTGAAATTCAAGGATTTGGGCCTCGTCGTCATCGACGAAGAACAGCGCTTCGGCGTCGAGCACAAGGAGCGATTGAAGCGGCTGCGGACGACCGTGGACATCCTGACGATGACGGCGACTCCGATCCCGCGGACGCTGCACAGCGCGCTGCTCGGGGTGCGGGAAATCTCGAACCTCGAAACGCCGCCGCCGGACCGCTACCCGGTCGAAACGCGCATCGTCAGTTGGGACGACAAGCTCATCCGCCACGCCATCAACCGCGAATTCAACCGGGGCGGGCAGGTCTTCTTCGTTCACAACCGCGTCCACGACATCCGCGACATCGAAGCCAAGCTCCGGCACATCGTCCCCGAAGCGAAGATCGTCGTCGGCCACGGCCAGATGGCCGAGGGGGAATTGGAAAAAGCGATGGTCGCGTTCATTCGCAAGGACGCCGACATCCTCGTGGCGACGACGATCATCGAGAGCGGACTCGACATCCCGAACGCGAACACCATCTTCATCGACGACGCCGACCAGTACGGCTTGGCCGACCTCCACCAGTTGCGCGGCCGCGTCGGGCGCACGAAGTTGCGGGCGTATGCCTATCTCATCGTGAACCCGGTCAAGCTCGTCTCGCCGAACGCGCAGAAGCGGTTGAAGGCGATCGAGGAGTTCAGCGAACTCGGCTCGGGGTTCAAGATCGCCATGCGCGACTTGGAAATCCGCGGGGCGGGCAACATCCTCGGCACCGAACAGAGCGGCCACATCGCCGCGGTGGGCTACGAGCTCTACTGCCAACTGCTCGAGAACGCCGTCCGGCAATTGAAGCACCAAGCGCCGAAGCAGGCCGTGGAGGTGAACGTCGATCTGCCGTGGCCGGCGTATCTGCCGCGCGATTACGTGCCGGGGCAGAAGCTGCGCATCGAAGTCTACCGCCGGTTGGCGCGGCTGCGCGATCCGAACAAGCTCGCCGATTTCCGCAAGGAATTGCAGGACCGCTACGGCCCCACGCCGGAGCCGGTGGAGTGGCTGTTGCGGACGACCGAGATCCGCCTCGGTTGCGTCCGCTGGCAAATCAGCGGCGTCCACCGCGACGGCAAGGATCTCGTCTTCAGCTACCGCAACGCGAAGAAAGCGACCCAGTTGAACGCGACCTCCGCCGGGCGGATCAAAGTGGTGGATGACAAGTCGCTCTACTTACGGCTACGCCCCGAGGAGGATTCGCCGGAGCCGATGTACGAACTGCTGAAGGGGTTGCTGGGGGCGGTGTGATTCAGCCGCGGGTCAGGAAGCAGAGCCGATTGCCGTCGGGATCGACGACGACCATATCGCGGAGATCGGGCCCGAGCGAGTTCGAAGGCGGTTGATCCACCGGCACCCCGCGCTCGCGGATCAGCGCGTAGAACTCGTCGACCGACGGGATGTCGAAATGTACGAGCCCGCCGAATTGGCAATCGCCAGAGTGTTCGGTGAGGAAGATTTGCATCCCGTCCCATCGGATCGACGCGAACACCGGGAACGACGGCTCGAAGCGGTGCTCCCACTCGAGCGCGAAGCCCAATCGCGAGTAGAAATCCATGCTCGCCGCCACGGATTTGACCCGCAGAGCGGGAACGACGCGTTGCAGGGAACCGCTCATTTCCGGGGCATCCTCACGCCGAGGTATTTGGGAATTCGATGACGCTGCGCTTCGGAAAATGGTTTCGGCGGAAACCACCCCACCCCTCCGCGAAATCATTTCCGATTTCGGGTAGAACCCATGCGCGCCAATACTTTACGTTCGATTTCGGCGATTGCGATGCCCGCCGAAACCATTCCGATCAGAAGAAGCAATGGAGCATCGGGAACCTCCGGTGTTGCAGTTAGGCGAGCGGCAGGAGGTAGCCTACCCAATTGAGGTTTCCGAAACGAGCTCGGCATGAGACGATGGGCAATTCACCCGTCACCCATCTTCTGAGGACGGAGTCATGGACGACTCGAAAGTCGCACCGATCGATGCG
>JANOSQ010000590.1:0-3641 GCA_031415915.1 Fimbriiglobus sp.
CGAGAAAGTGCGTGCATCGGATCGCCCTGTTCGATTCAATCGACGTAGAGGAATCGGTTGCTGCTGAGCAGCGCTTGGCAGAAGGCGGCGAGCGCTCGGACCTCGGGAGTCGGCGGCTCGGGTGCCTTCGGGCCCGCCTTCGGGGGCGGCGGGAATTTGCGGAAGGTCTCGGTCGCAGTTTTGAGGAAGTCGAGGGCGCCGCCGAGGTCCTTCTCGCCCGGTGCCGCGCCGTAAGCGAGCTTCCACGCGCGCGTCACCTGATCCTTCGCCACCGGGCCGGCATCCTTCCGAACCCGCTCCGCGAACGCCTCGGCTTGCACGGCCGCAAAGTCTCCGTTCATGAGCAGGAGCGCCTGCGGTGTCGCGGTCGAACTGGTCCGCGCCTCGCAATTCGGTTCGGAGGTAGCCCCGTCGAACACCCCCAACACGCCGAGTGGCTTCGTGCGGCGAACCTGGATGTAGACGCTCCGTCGAGATTCTTCGCCGGCGGGCACGGACTCGTCGCCGAGTTTGTACTGGGCCCCGTCGCGGTTCGCTTTGCCGATGACGATGAGCCCCGCGTCGTCCTCCATCACGGGCACGGGCGGCCCGAACGCTTTGGGGTTCAACTTCCCGCTGGTCGCGAGCATCCCGTCGCGGATGGCTTCGGCGTCGAGCCGGCGGAGCGGGAAGCGGCCGAGCAAGCGATTATCGGGATCGGCCGCGTCTTTGGTCGATTCGCGCGCGGACCTCTGCTGGTACGCCGCGGAAAGGAGAATCAGCCGATGAAGTTTCTTGACGCTCCACCCGTCAGATACGAATTCGGCCGCGAGCCAGTCCAGCAATTCGGGGTGGGTCGGGCGTTCGCCGAGTCTCCCGAAATCGCCCGGCGTGCCGACGAGCCCCTTCCCGAAGTGGAGCATCCACACGCGGTTCACGAGCACCCGCGCGGTCAGGGGGTGTTTCGGGTCAGTCAGCCAGTCGGCCAACGCTAGCCTTCGACCGGTGGTGCCGCCGGGCGAAGGTTTCGCGGGGGACTTCAGGGGGTGCGCGCCGTCGAGAACCGACAGCCCCCCCGGCGCCACCGCCCCCTTCGGTTGATCGGGGTCTCCGCGGTGGTGCAGAAACGTGGTCGGCACCTTGCCCGATTCTTCGGTGAGCGCGTGGACGAATTCTTCGACCGGCTTCTTCTTCCGCAGTTCCGCCGCCGACTCGGCGAGCTTCTTCAGATCGGCCGCCGCCTTCGAATCGTACAAGTAAAGCGATCCGGACTCCACGTTCAGGCTCGGGTGTTCCCGCATCAGCTTCTTCTGCTCGGGCGTGCGTTTCGCCTCCGGCGTGCGGCGCGCGTCTTTGGCGGCGTCGCGCATCCCCATCGGCAATTTCGCCAATTCCTTTTGGAATGTCGCCTCGATGAACGCCGCCTCCTTCGTCAGCCGATCCTTGTCGATCACCGCCGCCTCCGCTTCGACCTCCCCCGCTCGCTTCTTGTCGGCGTCGCTGTACAGCGACACCTGCCGGCGCGCCGGCGGAACCCAAGCGGCGGGGTTGTACGCCGGCTCGAAGGCCGCCCTCAAACGGTAGAAATCGGCTTGAGGGATCGGGTCGTAACGGTGGTTGTGGCACTGCGCGCAGCCGACCGTCATACCGAGGAAGGCGCTGGCGGTGATTTTCACCGTATCGGTGAGAACTTGATTGCGCGAGAGTTTCTGATCGGCGCCGGCGGTGCCGCTGCCATCGGGGGCCATGCGGAGGAAGCCGGTGGCCGTGAGGGCGTCGAGTTCCGCGGGGGTCAGTTTCGGGTACGGCGGTTTGACCAGTTCGTCGCCGGCGAGCTGCTCCCGGATGAAGCGGTCGAATGGCTTGTCCTCGTTGAACGCCCGGATGACGTAGTCGCGGTATTTCCAAGCGTTCGCGAGCTCGGGGTCCTCGGGCGATCCGCCCTCGGAGTCGGCGTACCCGGCGACGTCGAGCCAAAGCCGCCCCCACCGTTCGCCGTAAAGTGGCGACGCGAGCAACCGCTCCACGAGTTTCTCGTACGCGACGGGGGATTTGTCGCCGACGAAGGCATAGACTTCCTCCGGCGTTGGCGGTAGGCCGGTCAGGTCGAACGCCACGCGGCGGATGAGTGCGATCCGATCCGCGGGCGCGGCGAACGTCAACGCCTTGGCCTTCAGCTTTGCCGACAGGAATGCATCGATCGGGTTGCGGATCTCCATTTTCGGAGTCCCCGCCGACGGTACGGCGGGACGGCGGATGGGTTGGAAGGCCCACCAGCGGCGATCCTCATCGGTGATGGAGAACCCGGTGGCGAGCGACTCCGGCTCCGCGGCCGCGACCATCGCTCCCCCCGCGATCCACTTGCGCAGCGTTTCGATTTCTGCGGCGCCGAGCTTCTTTTTCCCCGGCGGCATTTCGCCGCTCCGCACCCGGCCGATCAGAAGGCTGGCCTCGGGCTTCCCCTCGGCGAACGCCGCTCCCGACTCGCCGCCTTTCAAGGCGAGCCGCTGGAGTCGCAGGTCGAGGCCGCCTTTGGGCTTCTCGCCCTCGCCGTGGCACTCGGTGCAGTACGCTTGGAAGATCGGTCGGATGTCGGCGTTGAAAGCGGGCGCCGACTTGGCCGTCGGTTCGGCCGCCGGGGAAGCGGAGCCGATCGCGACGGCGAGCAGCAACGGCGCAGCGAATCTGGGCATGATAACGTGAGCCGTGGGAAGGGGCGACGCGGCGGGATGCTGACATTGTGGCCTTGGTGATCTCCCGATGCAAGCTCGTATCGTCCGGACGGGCGACGATTCGCGGAACCGGAGAGCATCCCCGAGGCTCGATCCGTCCGAGGGTCAGGACTTCAGCTCGAAGATGGCTTCGACCTCGACTGGCGCCCAGCGGATGCTGGCCCATGCCGAGGGCGGTGCGGGCGTGCCGACCCGCGTCGGGCCCGAACACCTCCTTGAAGAGATCCGTCGCCCCGTTGATGGCCAAATGGCAGTCGGTGAAGTCGGGATCGGCGTTCACATAACCCGTCACCGGCACCACGCGGGCGATGCGCGGTGCCGGGTCATCGTCGCAAAAGGGGTCCACGCCCCGGTCGCTGCGTACGATTCGGTCTGCAAGCTTCTACTCGGGGTCGATACGCCCGGCGTCACCGCCGCGGACGTCCATCGATTCACCTACCGGCACCGCCGAACGCCGTTGTTCCCCATCGAGGCAACCGAGCCGCTTCGATAAACTCCCGATGTGGTCGCCAGGCAGCTGGTGCAATCGTGGCCGTCTGGCCGCCGACGCAGAGCATATTTCGACACTCTCGCGGTGGTGCCGAAGCCATCGGAGTGTAGCGGTTTGCGGCCCTCGGCACGGCCACCGTCCGCGTCCGTTCGCCGGTGACCGCGTCGTAGAGGCCGACGCCCTCGGCGTCCAACGCGGCCACGTAACGTCGATCGGGGGAGAACCAGCAGTGTTCGCCCGTCGGCGCTTTTACCTTGACCTCGTCGAGCAGCCGACCGGTCTCGGAATCCCAGCGGCCGACCGAGCGGGCGCCGGCCAACGAGTGCAAAGTTTTCCCGTCGGCGGAAAGGGCGAATACGGTCGCGGTGGTGCGTAGGCGGGCCGAGCCCAAGCGCGATATGGCACCTGCTGGAAGGGGTTCGGCGAGGGCTTTCGCATCC
>JANOSQ010000591.1:0-2377 GCA_031415915.1 Fimbriiglobus sp.
GACACTGGGTCTCATGAAGACGAAACTCGGCCCCGACCACCCCTCCACGCTCCTCTGCATGGGCAACTTGGCGGGGTGCTACCAAGTCGTCGGCAAGCCGGATAAGGCCCTGCCGCTGTTCGAGGAGACGTTCAAGCTGACGAAGGCCAAGCTCGGCCCCGAACACCCCTCCACGCTCACCCTTATGAACAACCTGGCGACGGGATACGAAGGCGCCGGGAAGCCGGACCTGGCCCTGCCGCTGCACGAGGAGACGCTCCGGCTGACGAAGGCCAAGCTCGGCCCCGATCACCCCGACACCCTCCGCAGCATGAACAACCTGGCGAACTGCTACGCGGACGCTGGCAAGCCGGACCTGGCTCTACCGCTTCTGGAGGAGTCGTACAAGCTGTTTAAGGCGACGCTCCCGCCCGGCCACCCCAACACCCTCGTCAGCATGAACAACCTGGCGATGGGCTACCTGGACGCCGGCAAACTGGACAAGGCCCTGCCGCTGTTCGAAGAGTCGTTCAAGCTGCTCAAGACCAAGTTCGGCCCGGACCACCCCGACACCCTCACCGTTATGCACAACCTGGCGGGGGTCTACCAGCGCGCCGGCAAGCTGGATAAGGCCCTGCCGCTGTTCGAGGAGTTGCTGCCGCTACAAGAGAAGAAGCTCGGCCGCAGCCACCCCCATACGCAAGTGACCGTGGCCAATCTGGGAGTGAACTACAAGGACGTGGACCGGCTCAAAGAGGCCATTCCGCTGCTCGAAGAAGCCCACCGGGCCGCGAAAAAACATCCCGAGTTGCGTTGGGTGACGACCGAGTTGTTTGGCGCATACTTGCTCGAGGAACCCGCCGTCAACGTCAAGCGATGGACGGCACTGATCCCTTCGCTGAAAACGGATCTCGGCGAGGATCATCCCTTGACAATCGTGGCGATGAACAACCTCGGCTATGCCCTTGCTCGGTGTCGGAATTTCACCGAAGCGGAGCTGATGCTCAAGGACGCAATCGAACGCGAACTCCGCGCGCTCGACAGAGGAAAGGATCTGCCGGCCCAGGAGCGAACAGGTCTGGAAATGCTACTTCTCCAGACGCGGACCAATCTCGGCGAGATGTACCAATTGCAACGCAAGGATGAAGCGGCCGAAGACTTGTTACGCAAGTGTCTGGCGGAACGCGAGAAGAAGGAGCCGAAGAGCTTCCGCCTCGCTTCGACGCAAAGTCTGTTGGGCCGCGTGCTGGCGGAGCAGAAGAAGTTCGCCGAGGCCGAGTCCCTGTTGCTCGCCGGGTACAAGGGACTCCAAGAGAACGCCAGCGCCACCCCGAGCTGGGGCAGGTATTACCTGCCGGACACACTGGACTGGCTGACGCAACTTTATAAAGCCTGGGAAAAGCCGGACGAGGTGAAGAAGTACAAAGAACTGCGGGCCAACTACGCGGCGCCGAAGGAATTCGCCCCGCCGCCGCGGGAGAAGAAGTGAGCCGGCGGTCGTCATCAGCCTGCTCGTGGCCGCCCCTGGCCGGGAGTCTTCGCCCACACATCCGGTAACAAGTCGGTCAGGCCGGTACCGGCAGATCGAACAGCGAGGTGGTCGAGTACGTCGCGGATGTAGGCCCAAGGGTTGAGCCGATGCCGTGTCGCGCTGGCGCAGATGCTCAGCAGCACGGACGCGGTCTTCAACCCGCCGTCGCCGCCCACGTGCAGCCAGTTGGCGCGGCCGATTGCCAGCGGACGGATGGCGCGTTCGGCGGCCCCGTTGTCGATGGCGAACCTCGCATCGTCGAGGTATCGAACCAGAGTCGCCCACTGGTTCCGACAATACGCGACGGCTTGGCCGAACAGGCTCTTCGGCGTCGCGGATCGGTGTTGAACTTCGAGCCAATCGGCGAACGCGGCCAAGATCGGTCCGGCCCGCGTTCGTCGCACCCGTACCATGTCGGCATCGGTGAACTTATCGCCCAGCTTCTCCCGCTCGTCCTTGATCTCACGCTCCACGGCGTACAGGGTGCGAATGAAGGCCAGCGCCTCGACAGCTCGTGGGTCGCTCGGCTCGGCCTCCACGAAGTACCGCCGGGCGTGCATCCAGCACCCCAGATGCCGGACGTTGTCGTGGACGGCGTTGTAGCCGTCGTAAGCGTCGGCGTGGACGAACCCGCGGTAGCCGGCGAGGAACTGCTGCGGGAACTCCTGCCGGCGGCCGGCGGTCAGGTCGAACAGGGTGTGCGGGTTGTCGGCAGATCGACCTCCTCGCGGCGACGCGGCAGATCCTTCGGCTTACATCGACGGCCGTGGCCCTTCCGCTTCGTCGGGGCAGGGATTTCGGGAACCGGCGGTTCGGCCGGAGTCGGCATCTCGGCTTCCGGCGGGTCGATCCCGTCGAACAGGGTCG
>JANOSQ010000592.1:0-5618 GCA_031415915.1 Fimbriiglobus sp.
GCGCTCGAGCCCGCGTACCGGGAGGCGCGCCGAGCGGTGGCCGACGCGCCGGTGAAGAACGTCGACGAAACGGGCTGGAAACAGAGCGGATTGAAGCGTTGGCTCTGGGCCGCGGCGACCGAGGTCGCGACCGTCTTTCTGATTCACCCGCGTCGGAACCTCGACGCCCAGACGCACCTGCTCGGGAAGATCGCGGGCATCTTGGTGAGCGACCGCTGGGTCGTGTACGACGACTGGCCCGAGGAGCGGCGTCAGCTCGACTGGGCCCACGTGGCCCGTCCCAGCATCCGCCCGATGGGACTGGCCAAGGAGTTGTGGGGTTTACGGAGAGACGGCAGTGAATTCCCCGTCGAGATCAGCCTCAGTCCGATCCCCACTATCGAAGGCGTTCGTGTCGCAAGCATCATCCGAGACGTGACTGACCGAAAGCGGATGGAGCAGCAGTCGCGCGACGCGGATCGAAGGAAGGATGAGTTCTTGGCGACACTGGGCCACGAGTTGAGAAACCCGCTCGCCCCAATCCGCAACGCCGTCCACATTCTCGGCATGGACGGTCTGGAGGAATCGGCGGTGCGGATGGCCCGGGAGGTGATCGTCCGACAAGTGGCAGTCATGGTGCGGCTCATCGACGATCTGCTCGACGCGTCCCGCATCAGCAGAAACAACCTGGATATCCACAAACAGCGCATCGACCTCGCGGAGGTCGTTGAGAGGGCGGTCGAGAGCAGCCGCCCCATCATCCACCAATGCGGCACGAGTTCACAGTGAGTAAGCCATCACGGCCAGTCCTACTGGATGCCGACCCCGTCCGGCTGGCGCAGGTCGTCTCGAACCTGCTGAACAACGCCGCCAAATACACGAAGCCGGGTGGGCACGTTTGGCTCACCGCCGAAGGTCACGGCAACGACGCCGTCATCAGCGTGCGGGACGACGGAGCGGAATATCCGGCGATATGCTGGCCCGCGTCTTCGACATGTTCACCCAAGTGAACGAGTCGTTGGAGCAATCGCAGGGCGGGCTCGGCATCGGCTTGACGCTGGTGCGGCGACTGGTCGAGATGCACGACGGCAGCGTCGAGGCCCGCAGCGGGGGGCCGAACGAGGGCAACGAGTTCGTTGTCCGGCTGCCCCTCCCCGCGTCATCCGAACCTGCCCCGCCGCCGCGGACGGACGGGCCGAGCGTGCCCACTCTGAGCGGGTGCCGCATCCTGGTAGTGGACGACAACATCGACTCGGCCGAGAGCATGGGGGACTTGTTGCAGCTCAAGGGCAACGACCTGCGCATCGCCCGGGGCAGAAGCATTGGTTGTGACGCAGTCGAGGCCCGAGGCAGTATTCGCCGCCTCGCTTCCCCTGCCGAAGGTGTGCGACCCGGATCGGACGGTCTTTCGGGGAAGTTTGTATCCTCGGCAACTGATTCGAAATCCACTAAATTGATGAGCCGTGAACCGAAGCGTGTCCGTCGGCATGACCGACCCGGAGCCAGCATTGAGTGCCGAGAACGCGACGAAGGAACAGCGGACCGATCCCCCGGACGAGCGCGTGTGGCACACGCTGTGGGCGGGCGAGGTCGCCCGGGCACTCCAGACCGACCCCACCGTCGGCTTGACCGACGCCGAGGCGGATCGGCGCCGCAGGCAGTACGGCCCGAACGCGCTGGCGGCGGCGAAAGGCCGGTCCGCCTTGGCGATCCTCGCGGGCCAGTTCAAGAGCCTCATTGCGGCTCTGCTTGTCGGCGTCTCCGTCGTGGCGTTCGCGCTCGGGGAGAACCTCGAGGCGGTCGCCGTGCTGGTCGTCATCGTCCTGAACTCGGCCGTCGGCTTCTTGACCGAGTGGCGGGCCGAGCGGGCCCTCACCGCCCTGCAACAACAAGCGGTCCCGACGGCGCACGTCGTCCGGGCGGGGGTGGAGCGCGCGCTCCCCGCGGCCGAACTCGCGCCCGGCGACATCGTCATCCTCACGGCCGGCGCGCGTGTGCCCGCCGACGGGCGGCTCGTCGAGAGCGTGCGGCTGCAAGTGGCCGAGGCCGCGCTGACGGGGGAGTCGGTCGCGGTCGCAAAGACCATCGACCCCGTGTCCGATGCCGCCGCGCCGCTCGGCGACCGGCGCAACATGGCTTACTTGGGCACCTCGGTGACGGACGGGCGTGGCCGGCTCGTGGTGACGGCCACCGGCATGCGCACCGAGGTGGGCCGGATCGGGACGCTGATCGACGGGGCCGGCGACCGCGATACCCCGCTCGAACGCAAGCTCAAGCAACTCGGCCACGCCCTGCTCGGCGTCGTGCTGGTGCTCTGCGCGGTGATCGTCTTGGCGGGTTGGCTGCGCGGCCACGCTTTTTTATACATGCTGGAGGTCGGCATCTCCTTGGCCATCGCGGCCGTGCCGGAGGGGTTGCCCGCCGTCGCCACCATGACATTGGCGCTGGGGATGCAGCGGATGGCCCGCATGCGCGCGCTCGTCCGCCGCCTGCCCGCCGTCGAGGCCTTGGGTTCGACCACCGTGATCTGCACCGACAAGACCGGCACCCTGACCCGCGACGAGATGACCGTGCGGGTCGTGCAATTGGGCGGGCGGCGCCTCGACGTATCGGGCGCGGGCTACGCCCCGGTCGGGGAGTTCCGCGAGGGCGATCGGGTCGTCGATGCCCGCGCCGACGCGCATTTGACTCTGGCCCTGCGCGTCGGTGCGCTATGTTCCGACGCCACCCTGAACCCGGCCGGCGATGCCCCCCACGTTTTGGGCGATCCCACGGAAGGGGCGCTGCTCGTCGCCGCCCTCAAGGCCGGGATGGGGAAGGACGACCTCCAGCGGGAGTCCCCCCGACTGTCCGAGGTCCCCTTCAGCAGCGAGTCGAAGCGGATGGTGACCGTCCACCGCGCCGCCAATGGCGGCGCGATGGCCTACGTCAAGGGCGCCCCGGAGGTCGTGGCCGACGCCAGCGTCGGGGTATTCACCGCCGGGGGCGTAGGACCGATGACCCCCGAGGGTCGGCAACGGGTCATGGCGGACAATCGGGAACTGGCCGGGCAGGCGCTGCGCGTGCTCGCCCTGGCGTATAAGGAATTGCCGGCGGACCACCGCGCCGAGGATGCGTCGCACGGGCTCGTGTTCGTCGGGCTGGTCGGCATCATCGACCCGCTGCGCGAGGAGGCCAAGGCCGCCATCGAACGGTGCCGGCGGGCGGGCATCCGCACCATTATGATTACCGGCGACCAAGAGGCGACGGCCACCGAGATCGGCCGGCAACTCGGGCTGGACCGCGACCCGCAGGGGCGACCGCTGCGGACCGCCCACGGCCGGGAATTGACTGGCCTGGATGCGGTGGGTTGGCAGAAAGCCGTCGCGGGGGTGGGGGTGTTCGCCCGCGTTTCCCCGGAGCACAAGCTGCGGATCGTCGAGGCGCTCCAGGCCGGGGGCGAAGTCGTGGCGATGACCGGCGACGGGGTCAACGACGCCCCGGCGCTCAAGCGGGCCGACATCGGCGTCGCGATGGGGATCAAGGGGACGGAGGTGGCCAAAGAGGCGGCGGCCATGGTCATCACCGACGACAACTTGGCCACCATCGTCGGGGCCGTCGAGCAGGGCCGGGTCATCTACGCGAACATCCTCCGCTTCGTCCACTACCTCTTCTCGTGCAACCTCGCCGAGATCATGGTCGTCTTCGTCGCCCTCATGGTCGGCTGGCCGCTGCCGCTGGCGGCCTTGCAAATCCTTTGGTTGAACATGCTCATCGACGTCTTCCCCGCGATGGCCTTGGCCTTGGAGCCGTCGAACCCGGAGGCGATGGAACGCCCGCCCCGCGACCCCAAGGAGTCGCTCGTGACGGTGCCGTTCGTGGGAATAATCGCGTGGCAAGCGCTCCTGCTGAGCGGGGTGACGCTGGTGGCCTTCTACCTGGGACTGCAATGGTACGGCGATGTGGGAGAAGGCCTGCGGCACGCGACCACGTTGGCCTTCACCGCGCTGGCCGTGGCGCTGGTGCTGCACTCATTCAGCGCCCGCTCGCAGCGCCGCTCGGCGTTCACCGCCCGACTGTTCACGAACGGCTGGCTCTGGGCGGCGGTGGGCATCAGCCTCATCTTGCAAGTGGCGGCGGTCTACGCGCCGTTCCTGCAAGACGTCCTGCACACAGTGCCTTTGAATACTCGGGACTGGGGCACCGTGCTGGCCTTCGCGCTGATACCGGTCGTCATCATCGAACTGGTCAAGTTCGTCCGGCGCGCGGTTCGCCCATCGCCGCCCCCCCGGTGATCGAATCGGCTATGTCCCGCGCTCGTTGGGGAGATCACCGAGACCGCGGACCCGGTTCACGAGGTCGGCCGCCGCGGGTCGGTCGGCCGGATCGTTGCTCCGATGGGCGTAGACGAGACGCCGGTCGGCGGAGAGGACGAAGTCCCCGCCGAGCTGGAGCATGTCTTCCCCCGCCACTCCCGGCCGCGGCCGCCAGCCGGTGAAGATCAGCCGCAGGTAGTGCGCGAGCACCTTTCGGCGGAAGAACATCGACCAGCGCCCGCGATCCAAACCGAAATAGCGGTACGCCGCCCGGTCCGGGTCGCACACCGTCGGCAACGGAAGCGATGCGGCGGATACCGCTTCGGGCTTCGACTGCGTCACGACCAGCACGTTTGCCCCCGCGCTCCGGATCTCGTCGAGACGCTTCCGCACCTGCACGAGGTGCGCCAAGCAAGAGATTCAACGCAGGTGGCGGAGGAAAATGAGCACCATCGCTCCGGGGAACTCCGAGAGGCGGACCTCGCTGCCGTCGGGGCGGGAGAACGCCAAATCTTCCACGGGATCGCCGACATCGGGGCCGGGCATGACAGGTCCTCTCGGTGCTGGTGGGCGTTATTAAGACGCGGATTCAACAACTCACGCGACCGGCACGGATTCGAAATCGGTAAGCTCCCGCGGACGGATCGCCGTCCGCAAAGCGTTGAACACCGCGGCGACATCGATGACTTCTTGAGTCACCGCGCCGGCCACGGGCGACAGCCAGCCGAAACTGGCAAGGGCCATCCCAATCACGCTCAACACCATGCCGCCGATGGCGCTCTGGAGAGCAATTTGGCGCATACGCCGGCTGATGTGCATGAACTCGTCGACCTTTTCCAGCGAGCTGTCCAAGATCACGACGCCGGCGGACTCGCTGGTGATGTCGCTGTTCTGCCCGATGGCGATCCCGACGGTCGCCGACATCAGCGCCGGGGCGTCGTTGATGCCGTCCCCCACGTACAGCGTCCGCGCCTTGAGCGTTTCCGCGCGGACGATGGTCACTTTCTCTTCGGGCGTCTTCTCGGCGTGGACCTCGCCGATGCCGATCCGCTCCGCGAGGTAGCGAACTTCGGACGCGCGATCCCCCGAAACGATCATGACCTTGCTGAAGTCGTGCCGGGGGTTCAAATGCTTGATGAAGGAGGCGCCTTCGACGCGGGGTTCGTCGCGGAACCGGTACGCCGCCGCATAGCGGTCGTCGATCACCACGAAGCACTCGAGTCCGCCGGCGTGGGCGGGGATGAGTTCGACACCGGGGACCGGGGCCTTGGCGAGCGCCCCGCGGCTGGTGATGCGCACGGTATGGCCGCCGACGGTGCCACGCATCCCTTGGCCGGGCGGCTC
>JANOSQ010000593.1:0-4053 GCA_031415915.1 Fimbriiglobus sp.
CCCAAGAACAAACGCGGCGCCGTGGAATTCGGCATGCCGTACGACGAGGAGATTTTCACCGATGAACAGGCCATTGGATACTGCTGCGAAGTCGCCGACCGAAGCCGCGCTCGACCGGACGATCGCGATGATGATCCGGGAGGCGCGGATCGACCCGTGCGCCTTCGTCCGGATGATCCTGATGGGGGCGGCGTGGGATCCGCTCCCGGAGGTTCATCGGGACTTGCAGAACCATCTGAGCGCGCATCGGCTGGCGCTCGTGGAACTGCCGCGGGATCACTGGAAGACGACGCAGGTTTGTCTGCGCGTCTTCGAAACGAAAACGCCGGGTCGGAGAAACTCCGACCCGGCGAGGGGTACCGCTCGTTCGATCGCCGCTTAGTAGCGGAGCATGAACCCGAAGTTCAAACCGTGGACGTAGAAGTCTTCTTGGCGGAGCGTGAAGGCGGGGCTGCCGCTCGAGACGCCGCCGAAGTTGGCGGAGGCCGGGATGGTCGCCCCGTCCACGCGGCCGTCGAACTGCTTGCCGGGCCGGGCGACATCGTTCAGGTGGATGAAGTTGTAGCCCACCGTGGCGACCAACCAAGGCGTGATCTGGAAGCCGAGCGTCGCGTTCAAGTCGGTGAGCAGCCCGAATTCGTCGGAGCTGTGGTTGCCGATGTTGCTGGCATTGGCGAACAGGCCGCCGACGCTGCTCGAATTCGTTTGGGTCGCGGCGTTGAGGGCGCCGGTGGTGCCCGCGATGTCGATTTCTTGGTGGATCACCCCGAAACCGACTTTACCGCCCACGCCGACATACCAGCGGCCCGAGTTGAACTGGCTCTGCAAGCCGGCTTGCCCGCCGTAGAAGGAGTTCCGGCTCTCGAAGAGATCGCGGACTTCCACCGAGGTCGGCGAGTTGATCGTGAGGCCGTTGTAAGTCGCGGTGTTGCCGGCCAGCAGCGTGCTGCGGGAGGTCACATCGATGGTCTCGGCGAGCCGGGCGTAGCGGAAGCCGGCGACGGCGTTCAAGACCCAGTGCCGCGAATCCCCTTCGGCGGTGCGGTAGAGGTTGACCAAGGCGTTGGCTTCCGCGCCCCAGAACTTGGTCGTGGCCCGCGACAGGGTCGAGCCGTAGGCGAAGGTCGGGAAGGAGACGAGCAAGCTGCTCGGGCCGGTGCGACCGTCGATGAACGGCCGGGCGATGACCGGCACGCCGTTGCTGTTGGAGTTGGAGCCGACGAAGGCGATGTTCGAGGTCGGGGCGAGGTAGGTGCCCACGAACTCGGCCCCGACGCGCTGGTCGGACGAGCGGAACATCCCCCCGCTGATGCGGAAGCCGCTGGCTTCGCCGAGGCCGAGATCGCCGCTGCCTTGCAGGAGGCTCGTCGAAGGCCGGCCGACGATGCCGGCGTCGGCCGGGGCACTCGTCGAGAGGAGCGGGAAGCCGATCGGCTGGGCTTTCGGGAACATGAGCAAGTACTGCATGTCGAGCCAGACCGACGGGTTGGCCGCGCCGCGACCGCCCATGCCGAAGAGGCCGCTGCCCTTCATCGACGGGCTATCGTAAGGCGCTTCGCCGTAAGCCCCGCCGTTCGGGTAAGCCGGCATCCCGCCCGGGGGCAGGCCGTTCGGCGCGAACGAGTTCGGATCGACGTTCGGCACCGGCATCTCGCCATAGCCGCCCGGCGGTGGCTGGGTCATCGGGGCCGGGATCGGCCTCGGACCTTGGGCCAGCGCACCCCCCGCGCTCGCCGCCAGTGCCGCCAGAGTTCCTAAGACCTTCTTCCGCATGGCAGACTCCTGAACCAGCCCGACGAGCCGGATGTTCTTCCGGCCCGACGGGACGAGCGGTTGATCCAATCGGCGGCGTGTTACCCCCAACACCCCGCCGCCCGGAAGCTTCGTGCTTCCTGCTACCTCCCTTGATCGACATCCGAGAATCCAAACATGAGGCGGAATGCGGAAAGCCGCGCCAAACGGCACAGCCGCGAGAACGCGGAGTTCTCGCCGAGTCTGCGCAGCTTGCCACGATGGTCACTTGGTGGGTGGGTTCACGCGGAAACTGGTCAGCACGCGCGCGGAGACTTCGCCGTCCGATTTGAACTGAGGGCCGCCGACCCACACCAAGTAGATCCGCGGTTGCGGGGAATCGAGCACCGCCAAGATGCGGGCCGTGAAGCGGGTGGTGCCGGTGCCGAAGCGGACTTCCATCCCGTCCGAGGTGCCCGATTTCACCAAGCCCTCCTTTTCAACGGTCGGTTCCCCGAGCCAGCGGCCGAGTTCGTCGCGGACGTTCCCCAACAGATCTTCGGTGCGGACGAGCTTCGCCCGCTCGGGGTCGAGTTCGATCCAGCCGAGCCCACCGCGGATGCGGGTGAAGCTCGATTCGGACGCGAAGAGCGAGGCGCCCGTTTGGAGCGGGGTGAACACCGGGCCGTCGACCGCTTCGGCCGAACCGGGAAGCGTCGCTTGGCAAGAGCGATCCGGGGCGACGAAGGTTTGCATCACGAACGGCGGCATGGCGCCATTGCGGTAGCGCTGGACGAGAAAGGTACCCCCGGCGATCGCGATGCACAGCGCGACCACGGCGATGGGAGGCCACTTCCGAAAACGGCGGGCGGGCGGATCGACCGGCAACGGCAGCGGTTCCGCCCGCTTGGCCACGGGCAACGCGATGATGCGGGCATCGCACCACGGGCAACTCGCGGGCTGGCCGAGCTGAGCGCGGTCGACTTGGAAAAGCTTCCCGCACTCGGTGCAGCCGACCGACGCAAACATTCGCAACCCCCCGGGGATGCACGAATCATAAACTTCCGGCACCGCTTCGGCGAACGGGAACAGGCGATGACACCATTACCGACATGGGGAACTATCGAAACCGAACTGGCCACGCGGCCGAAGATCGCGGTGGTGCGGCTCGCGGTGCGGGCCGCGGCGCGGCTGGTGCCGGTGATCGTGGAAGGCAGCGCCGAGTACGGTCCCGAAGCCTTGGAGTGGGCCCACGCGACCGACTCGGTGGTGAAGTTGGTGGAAGCATTTACCCGTGGGGAGAAGGTCTCGCGGTTCACGCTCGACCTCGCCGCGGAAGTGGCACGCGGGACGGCCAACGCCGCTTCGGCCATCGTGCGTTTGCTCGGCCCCTCGAAAGCGGCGGAGGATGCGGAACTGGCCTTCGCAGGCGCGGCGTTCGCCGCCGACGCGGCGCGGTTGAGTTCCGCCGGGCGCATCGCAGCCGCCGCGATGCAAGCACTGCGGGTGGTTCACGCCAGCGGCCGGGTGCCGGAGGAATTGCTGGCTGCGGACTACATGGGTACAGGCGGGGTACTGTGGCCGGAGGGGGAACCGAATTGGTTCGGCGAGGGTCGTGCGAAGTTGGCCGCGGCGGTGGGGTTGCCGGTGGTGTTGGTTCTGTCAGAGCCGGACGAGTAAGCGACGTTCGCGCTGGAACGTCGCTCACGCTTCCGGCTCTGACAGACGGCCCATCACACCCGCTGAGGCCCGACCATGCGCTCCGTGCCGAAGAACTGTTGCGCACCCAAGTACAGGATCATCGCGATGGAGCGGAGCGCTTCCTTGCTGTTGACCTTGGATTTGCCGTGCCGGCGGTTCTCGAAGATGATCGGCAGTTCGCCCAGTCGGGCCTTGGTTCGGTGGACGCGGAAGAGCACTTCCTGCTGGAATGAGTAGCCGCGGGATTTGGTCTCTTCGAGCTTCGCCAAGCGCAGATTCGCCACGCGGTAACAGCGGAAGGCGCCGCTGGCATCGTTGACGGGCATCCGGAACAGGAACCGCACCAACCCGTTGACGCAGCGGCTGATGACCAAGCGGGCCAGGGGCCAGTTCTCGGTGCCGCCGCCGCGGACGTACCGGCTGCCGATCATCACGTCGTGGTTCGCCATGCCCGCTTGCAACCCCGGCAGAAACCGGGTCGGGTGGCTGAAGTCGGCGTCCATGTTCTGGAGGAAATCGTAACCGTGTTCCATGGCGTAGCGCATGGCGGCGAGGGTCGCGGTGCCCAGCCCGAGCTTGCCGGGGCGGTGGATCGCTTTGATGCGCGAATCGCGGGCGGCG
>JANOSQ010000594.1:0-1904 GCA_031415915.1 Fimbriiglobus sp.
TCGATTTGCCGTAGCCGGCCCCCCCGATGCGTTCGGCGAACAGGGTCTGGAACCAAGGGTCGGGGGACGCGGACATGTCGGTTTCCGTAGCGGGGGATGGTCGGAGACCATAATGTTATGCTGGGAGTGTCGAAATAGAACGGTGCGAGAAAGGGCGGGGCCGACGTGTCGATTACCGCCGTCGAATCGGCTCCGATCCCGAGCGCTCACCCGTGGGCGGATCGCTTCGCCCCCGTGTTCTTCTGGCTGGCCGGCTTCCACCTCTTGGCCTTCGCCGGACTCATTCACCGGGCCGTGCGCTGGCGCGTCACGGGCACCGAGATCGACGTGATCCTCGGCGTGCTGCTCGGACTCTGGCCAATCTTCGCCATCGAATCCTCTCTCGCATTTATCTTCCGCGATCGCTCCCGACGCCGTTGGCCGGCGCTGGTGCGCGTGCTGGCCGTGATCGCCTTCCCGCCCGCGCGGATGGGGTTCGTCCACCCGACTGTCGGCAAGATGTGGCTGCCCTGGATCGGCTGGCAACTCGAGGGCAAAGGGCTGCTCCGCCGACTCGACCGCGCTTTTGGACTGCCCCTGTTGCTCTTCGCGCTCCTGATCTTGCCGATCTTGGGGATCGAGTACATCTGGGCCGAGACGGTCGACGAATCGCCGGCCTTCGAGATGGTGCTCAACATCTGCATGGCGTTGATTTGGGTCGCCTTCGCCGCGGAGTTCATCATCAAGTTGGAAGCGAGCGGGCAACCGCTGAAGTACGCCCGGGAGAAGTGGCTCGATGCGGCCATCGTGCTGCTGCCGACGCTGGAATTCGCCCTTTACTGGTGGACGAGCGCGTCGCCGCTGGCGCGGCTGCTCCGCTCGACGCGGGCCATCGCCCCGGATCAACTCGCCCGCATGGGTCGGATCTATCGACTGCGCGGGCTGTTGATGAAAGGTTGGCACGCCCTCTTGGCGCTCGAGTTGTTCGCCCGCATCATCGGCGACAATCCCAAGAAACGACTCGCCCGCTTGGAGGAGCGAATCGCATTGGCCCAAGCGGATTTGGACGAACTCACGGCGGAAGCCGAGGTGGTCCGCCGGGTGTTGAATGTGCAAGCGGCCGAAGTCGGCGTCAATAATCCATACCCACGGCCTCCCCACCCGCCCGCGTGATGAGCGATTTCAGGGTCGTTTGATTGACGGTCTTTTTGATTTGGCGGACGGACCCGTCAGCGAAGACCGCCGAGAACGTGTCGCGTTTGGGATGGCCGAGCGCCGGCAGCGGGCCGTTCGGCTCGAACTTGTATTCGTTGAACTGGCTCCACGTTACTTTCTCGGCCCCTTCGACGTACAAGATGGTGTTCGAGGTGCCATCGCTGATCCCCATGAGGTTCACTCGGGAGCGGGTGTCGAAGGCGGCCCCGTTGTCGTAGAAGCAGCGCATGCGCGTGGTCGGGTCGAGCGGCGTGTCGGGGTCGGTGTACTGCATCACCACCGTTTGCGACAGCGGCTTGTTCGCGGAACTATCCCACGGCTCGGACTTATTGAACCGGCGGTACAGACTGTCTTGCTCGATGTACGGGAGGATGGCGACGCGCCAACTCAGCTTGGACTTCAGCGCGCTCTCGGCCACGGGCGGCCCGAAGTCGCGGACCGATTCGTCGAGGTACGGCCTGGGGAGGGTACCGGTGGTGTCGTGGACGCTGTGCGTGGCGATGCCGGCCTGCTTGAAGTTGTTGTGCGTCCGGTCCTTCCCCTTGTTTTTGTCCGCTTCCAGATAGAGCAAATAGCCGCCGACGCCGACCGCGATCGACACGAACATCCCGGCGAGCGACGTGAGGATGCCGGCGATGGCCATGCCTTTGCCGACGCCGGCCGTCTTGGCCTTGGCCAACCCCATGAAGCCGCAGATGAGGCCGGGGAGG
>JANOSQ010000595.1:0-2844 GCA_031415915.1 Fimbriiglobus sp.
GGAGACCGACACCGAGGGCTCTTTGAGCTTGATCAAAAGGAACTTCGCGAGAACCTTCTCGACTTCTTGGGTGGTCATGTCGACGACTTTGAACTGCCCGCCGTAGTCCGGCCCGAGGTTGATGGTACCGTCCGGATCGACCGGATAGAGGCCGTTGATCGGCTTGGCTTCAATGGCGCCGGGGGCGTACAGATAGAGCACGTCGAGGGGCTCGATCTTGTACGGCGGGAGCGGGATCAACCGCTGGGCGTCGATACGGAGGATATCCGGGGCTTCGACCGTATACGGAGGCATCGTCACTTTATTGAGTTCTTTAGGCACTTCGAAGTCGGGCATCGACTGCAGCGACTCTTTATTGGCCGTGCCCGATTGGCAACCGACGCCGGCGAATGCGGCGGCTCCGACCAAAACGGCGGTCAAGCGCATCGCTCGTCCAATTTTCACGGGCATCGCGGATTCCTCCGGGGATCGACTGGGAATTCACTTCGCGGACGCAATTGGGTGGAAGGGCGCATTCCCACCGAAACAGCCGTCGTTATCCACCTCTTCGACATTTCCCAGTCGCCCGGTTCACCCAAAACGCCCGCGACCTTGCGCTTCTTGCGCAAGGCCCCCACTTGCCGGAGGATCGCCACAATCCGACTTGCCGATATTCGCAAAAAAACTCCGACACCCCCGTTCCCGTGAGTTACACTTCGTAAAGCGAACGCAGCGCCCTCACTCCGGTGAAGGCACTTGTGCGGAATTTCCGGTCGCGTTCCAATCGCACTCGCAGAATTTCGCTCCAGAAAAGCGTGGTCGGGCGCCGCCTTGCGCCGTTCCGCTGCGAATTCGATTCAACCGACCTGTTGAAGTGCCGCTGAATCCGGTAAATTTCGATGGTGGTCGTGCTAGATTCTGTCGCCGCTCACCGTGGAAGCCGCTTCCTTGGGAGATTCACCCATGACGAATTCCAATCCGGGGGATCCTTTGGCGCCCATTCCGCTCACGCATGCTCACCAACCCGCCCCCATCACTCTGCCTAATATGTTCGGCCCCAATCCGTTCGCCGTGGCCAGTCCCACGGCGCCGGGCACCGGTGGGCACCGTTCGCTGCCGACGCTGGCCGAGTTGTTCCACGCGTTCAAACGACGCTGGGTGCTCGGACTCCTGATCGGCGCGATCGTGGCCTCGGTGGTGGCCGCGGCCATCTGGATGGTCATGCCCTCCGGCAAGCACCAAGTCCGGGCGATCATCCAAATGCGGGCGAGCGTTTCCAACGGCCTCTACAACGATCAAGGCCAAGACAACGATAAGTTCGAGCGGTACAAAGACAGCCAACTGGCCAGCATGAAGACGCGGAACTTTTTGACCCGTGTCGGCAACGACCCGAGCGTCCGCAATCTGCCCATGATGCAGGGCGACAAAGCGGGCGTGTACGAAAACCTGCTCGTGCTGAAGTTCGATACGCCCGAGATGCTCCACGTAAAAATGAACGGGGACGACCAGGAACAACTCCAGTTGCTGCTGTCGGCATTCGTGAAGCATTACGCCGAGGAAGCGAAGTCCGAAGAGCAACTGACCTACATTAACCAGCAGGGACTGCTGACCAAGTCGTTGAAAGACGCCAACGACAAGATCAAAGCGATCGAGGACAAGATTTACGAGCAGAACAAAGTCAAAGGCGGCGGCGTAGGGCCGGATCCTGCGATTCAGCGGCAGAACCTCGCTACGAAAATCGAGCGTTTCAACGATGAGATCAACCGACTCGTCGGGGAACAGATCAAGCTGGACAGCGAACTGGAGCAGATCGATAAAGAACTCAACGGCGAACTCCAGCCCGATGCGAACTGGCTGGCCCAAGCCATTGACAGCGATGCTTCGATCCGTACCCGTTTGGTCGCGACGGAGACCATCAAAACCTCGCTGGTCGATCTCAACAAGAAACTCCAACCCGGCAATCCTGTCCTTGTCGAAAAGGAACAGGACCTCGCCAAGGCCAACGCGGCGCTGAACGCCGAGCGGAATGCGATCCGCCCTCAATTTCTCAAACTCGCCCGAGACGAACGCCGCCGCGAACTGCATGCTGCGAAAGTCGCCAAGACGAATACGCTCGCACCGATCATCACCCAGTTGAAGCTCTACCGAAAGAATGAAGCCGATGCCCAAGTCATCCTGAACAATATCGCCCAAGTGACGGTCGTGAACCAAATCGGCACCACCGAACTCGCCCCGACCATCGAGATGCGGAACAAGCTGCTCATCCAACTGGGCGACATCCAGAACATTTTGAAGAGCGGCCAGACCCGCGTCAGCATCAAAGAAGACGCGGTCATCGCCGAGAACTACAACCTGAAGCAGAAGATGGTCATGGCCACCCTCGGGGCCGGCGCCGCGTTGCTCGGCATCCTGCTCATCATCTCCTACATCGAGTGGCGCAACCGCCGGGTCGACGGGGTCGATCAGGTCGTGACCGAACTCGGGATGCGCGTCATCGGCACCATCCCCGCCTTCCCGAGCCGGGCCAGCCTCCGCAACGGCGAGGCCAGCCAGAACCAGAACTGGCGCTTCATCCTCAACGAATCGGTGAACAGCACGCGCACGATGCTGCTGCACACCGCCAAGACCCAGCAGATGCAGATCATCCTCGTGACCAGCGCGATGCAGGGGGAAGGCAAAACTTCGCTCTCCAGCCAACTCGCCACCAGCATGGCGACCGCGGGCCTGCGGACGCTGATCCTCGATTGCGACCTCCGCAATCCGAGCATGCAAAAGCTCTTCGACATCCCGGTCGCCCCCGGCTGTTCGGAGATCCTCCTCCAAGAGGTCGACATCGCCGACGCGGTGCAGCCGACGAGCGTGCCG
>JANOSQ010000596.1:0-14624 GCA_031415915.1 Fimbriiglobus sp.
TCGCGCTCGTCGATGTACTCGGTGCCCCAGATGCTTTTCAGCATCGACGCCAAGCCGTTTTTACTCTTCTCGTCCTCGTGCGTCGCCAGTTCCGCGAGCACCGCCGAGACGCTCTTCAACCCGCGTTTCTTGACCTCGGCGACGAGCGTCGGTTTGTCGAGCGGCACGGCGGGGACGTACCACGATTCGCTCGGGTCGGCCTTCACCGCCCCGGCCACGGCTTCGATGAGGCCCGCGATCATCTTCTTGCACGAGCCGCAGCCGGTCCCGGCGCGCGTCGCCTTGCCGACCATCGGCACGCTCGTTTTGCCGGCTTGGATCGCCTTGACGATGGTGCCTTTGCAGACGCCGTTGCAATCGCAAATCTGCTTGGCGTCGGGCAGGTCGGCGAGCGAGATTTCGCTGCCGTGGGTCTTGGTGCCGGCGCTGAAGAAGAGTTCGAGCCGGCGTTCGGGGGCGGGCTTCTCGGTCATGAAGAATTCGACGAGATCATCGGCGGGGCCGAGGTCGCCGAGCATGCAAGCGGCGGAAACTTTGCCGTCGCGGACGATGGCCTTCCAGTACACCTGGCGGGCCGGCTCGGCGAAGGTCACGACTTCGTCCGTCGGTTGGACGTCCGAAATCCGCCCCATGCTGGCGAGTTCGACGCCCATCACTTTCAGTTTCGTCGCCAGCTTCGACCCGGTGTAGGTCGCGTTCGGGTTCTGCCCCGTGAGTCGCAAAGCGAGCGTCTTGGTCTGCTCCCAGATCGGGGCGACGAGGCCGTAAACCATGCCGCGGTGTTGGACGCATTCGCCGACGCCGTAAATGTCCGGGTCGTTCGTTCGCAAGGTGTCGTCGACGAGAATCGCGCGGTCGCAGGCCAAGCCGCATTCGGCGCCGAGTTCCTTGTTCGGGCGAATCCCCGCCGAGACGACGACCATGTCGCACTCGACGATCGACCCGTCGGCGAACTTGACGCCCTTCACGCGGTTCGTTTCGTCGCCCACGAATTCCTTGGTGCTCGCCGAGGTCAGCGCCGTGATGCCGAGCTTTTCAATCGTTTGTTGAAGCACCTTGCCGCCGTCGGCGTCGAGTTGCACGCCCATGAGCCAGGGGCCCATCTCGACGACGGTCACGCCGACATCGTGGGTCATCAACCCCTTGGCCGCTTCCAAGCCGAGCAGCCCGCCGCCGATGACCACGGCCTTCTTGCAATCCTTGGCGTACTCGGCGATGTTCCGGCAATCGTCGAGGGTGCGGAAGACGAAGACGCCGTGGAGCGAGGTCCCCGCGATGGGCGGCACGAACGGCCGCGACCCGGTGGCGAATACGAGCGTGTCGTAGGCTTCTTCGACGCCATCGGCGGTGACGACCTTGGCTGCGCGATCGACCTTCGTGACTTTCTTCCCGGCGTGGAAGGTGACGTTGTTGTCCGCGTACCACGCCAGCGGATTGAGGAAGATTTCCTTGGCGTCTTGGCTGCCGTTCAACACGTTCGAGAGCAGGATGCGGTTGTAGTTGCCGTAGGGTTCGTCGCCGAAAATGCTGATGTCGAAGGCGTGCGACGGATCGAGGCCGATGAGGTCTTCGACGAAGCGCGCCCCGGCCATGCCGTTGCCGATGACGACGAGTCGCTTCCGGGTGATGGGCGTGTCGCGGATCGTATTCGGCTGGATCATCGATCACCGAGGGAGGAATGTAGCCCTCTCGCTCCGCGAGAGGTTTGGGAGAGCGCGAGCAAATTCTCGCGGTAGCGGACGACTTCGCCGACGACGAACAGCGCCGGTGCGGCGATGTGCTCGGACAAAGCTTGCTCGCCGATGGTCGCCAATTCGCCGACGACGGTGCGCTGGTGGTCGAAGGTGCCGTTCTCGAGGATCGCGGCCGGGGTCGCCGGTGACAGTCCGTTGTCAATGAGTTTCGCGGCGATGGCGGCGAGGTTGCGCACGGCCATGTAGAAGACGACGACGGGCATCTTGGCGAGCGCGGCGAAGTCGAGGGTGCAGTCGGGCGAATCGGGGTCGAAATGGCCGGTGGCGAACGTCACCGACTGGCCGACATCGCGGTGCGTCAGCGGGATGCCCGCGGCGGCCGTGGCGCCGAGCGCGGACGTGACACCGGGGATGATTTCGAACGGGATGCCCGCTTCGACCAGCGCCTCGGCTTCCTCGCCGCCGCGGCCGAAGAGGCAGGGGTCGCCCCCCTTCAACCGGCAGACGTTCAACCCTTGGCGGGCCAAGCGGACGAGCGCTTCGTGAATGGTTTCTTGGGTCGTGGAGCCGACGCAGTAGCCGCGTTTGCCGACGTGCAGAATCACGGCGTCGGGGCGAGCTTCGCGGAGCAATTCCGGGGCGATCAGGGCGTCGTGCAGGACGGCGTCCGCCGTTTGCAGGCAGCGCAATCCGCGCACGGTGATGAGGTCCGGGGAACCGGGACCGGCGCCCACGAGGGTCACGCGGCCGGGCTTCGAGAAGTTGTCAAGAACCAAATCGGGCATCGTGGAGACCAGCGAGCATGGCTGCGATCTTTTGAGGCACAGTGCGAATCGAACTCGCTCCGCGACCATCAATTCGGGAGAACCTCCGAACCGGCCTGTGACGGCGGGGCGGTGGAATGGGATCGGCACAGAACACTTTTCATGCCGGGCGGAGGAGCAAGCAGAAACAGCCTAGAATTGATGCGTTTGTCGCGGAGTGTTCACATCCGCTCGTGCGGCGGCTGCTTGGCGAGCAAGCAGCGATTGCTAGAGACATGGGCGAAGGGTGGCATCTCGAACGCTAACACTCAATCGAATTCGGAGCGGTGCCGGCGGAAGGCGACTCCACGAAAAAGATGATCATCGACATCGCGGCCGACCTGCCGAACAACGGCACGTTCAAAATGACCGGCACCGCGACGGAAATCGAAAAGAGCAAACCGATCAAGAAGTGAGATGGCCCCGGCGTATCATGTCCCCGTGCCCGAATCCGTTCCCCCGCCAGGATGACCGCCATGCTGCGTTCGATGATCGCCTCGCTCCTCGCCCTCGGCCTGTTGGCCGGCGGCCCCGCATTCGCCGCCGATGAAGCGTTCGCCCTCAAGCTCTACAAGAGCAAGAAGGGCGACAAGTCCGAGAACGAGAAGACCGAAGACGGGAAGACGAACATCGTCATCAACGTCATGGGCATGAAGATGAACCAAGACGTGACGAACGGGAAGAAAGAAATCTACACCGAGGAAATCTTGGAGAAGAAGGCCGGCGATAAGAAGGCGACCAAACTGACGCGGACCTACACGACCGCGGAGAAGAGCGAAAAGGGCGAAACGACCAAGCACATGTACGCCGGCGAAACCGTGCTCATCGAGAAGAAGGGCGACAAGTACGAGTTCAGCATCAAGGGCAAAGCGATCAAGGAAGACGAAGCCCCCGAGCTCTTCAAGAGCTTCAGCAAGAAAGACGACGAGCCGGAGAACGAAGACTTCCTGCCCAAGGATCCCGTCAAGGTCGGCGAGAGTTGGAAAGTCCCCGCCGACAAAACCGAGAAGATGTTCAAAGCCCTCGGCGACGAGAAGATGAAGCTCGACGGTAAGAAATCGACCGTGAGCGGGAAGTTGCTGAAGGCCTACAAGAAGGACGGCGCCCAATTCGGTGTACTCGAACTCACGCTGACTATCTTCGTCACCGAGATCGACCTCGGCGGCGAGTTCGCCAAGACCAAAGACGGCAGCAAGATGGTCATCAAAGGCACCGTCGACACCTGCATCGACGGCACCGTGGAATTCGAGGACGGCAAGATGGACGTGAGCATCGACATCACGACCGAACTGCCGAACGGCGGGTCGTTCACCATCAGCGGGACGACCACGGGCATCGACAAAACGCGCTCCGTCAAGAAGTGATACCCTCGGTGCCGCATCCCTATGGCGCGCTGGCTCCTCGATTGCCGACCCCTTTGCGGGCACCCGTGGCTGCTCGGTGTGGCCACCGAGCCGGGCGAGCGCGAGCGGGCCTACCGACTGCGGCACCGCGTCTTTTTCGATGAGCTCGGCTACCGCGCCGGGGTAGCCACCGCGGGACTGGATCGGGATGAGTTCGACGACTGGTGTGATCATCTCGTGTTGGTCGACACCGAGCGGGATGAACTCCTCGGCACCTACCGGGCCATCGACGGGGGGGAAGCCCTCCGCCGCGGGGGACTCTTCGGCGACTTCCAGTTCGATCTCGCGGCGCTCGACCCGATCGCCCCGCGGATTCTCCAGGGCGGTCGCACTTGCGTCGCGGCCGAGTACCGCACAGGCCCGGCCATCCAATACCTTTCCTACGGGATGGAACTGCTGCTCCGCGAACGCGGGGCGGCTTATTTTCTAGGCTCCGAGAGCTTCCGGGCCGAAAACCTCGAGCGGATCAACGCGGTGCATTCCTATTTGAGAACTTACGGCGCCGACCCCGAGTGGTTCGCCGAGGCGCGACCCGCAGCGGCGATTCCGGGGCTGGCCATCGTGCCGATCACGACTGAGGCGGAACGCTCGTTGCCGAGTATCATCCGCATGGATTTGCGCATGGGCTTTCTCGCTTGCAGCCCACCCGCGTGGGACGCCGACTTCGGCTGCTACGACGTACTCATGCTCGGCCGGCGCGATCGCCTGACGCGGACGTACCACGCCTTTATCGAACGCATCGAACGGACCGTCGGGCGATGAGCGATCCGACGCCGGCGGAACTCGCGAGGCGGTACACGGCCATCACGACCGCGGACGCCGCCGGGTCGGTCGTGTTTCACACGGCCTCCGGTTGCACCCTCACCGACACCGCCGGGAACGAGTACCTCGACTTCATCGGCGGCTACGGTGTCGTCAACTCCGGTTGGCAACGGCCCGAAATCCTCGCCGCGATCGAACGCCAGTTGAAAGTCTCGACGTTCGCCCCCCCTTGGTTCCCGACCCGGGAAGCGACCGCTTTGGCCGAGACCCTACTGGCGCTCGCCCCGGATTCGGTGGGAGTTTGCGCCCGTGCCACTGGCGGGGCCGATGCCAACGAGATCGCGGTGAAGGCCCATTTCGCCCGGCGCGGGGGGAAACTCCTGACCATCGGGCGGGCATATCACGGCGGCACGACGCGGACGCTCGCCCTCGGCGATGCCGAAGCGTTCCATTTGCCGATGTCCCCGGTGGAAGAATCGCCGCGGGTTCCGCCGGCCTATTGCTACCGCTGCCCTTGGGGGAAAACTTTTCCGGGCTGCTCCCTCGAATGCGCCGATGCCATCGACCGCGCGGCCGGGGACGATCCCGCGATCACCGGGATCCTGCTCGAACCCGTCATCGGCAGCGGCGGGGCCATCGTCCCGCCGCAAGCATACTTCGACGCGCTGAACGAGATCGTTGCCCGCCGCAAGCTCACCCTGATCCTCGACGAAGTGATGACCGGCTGCGGGCGGTTGGGCGCGTGCTTCGCCGCCGATCTCTTCGGCCTGCGGCCGGACGCGATCACGTTGGCGAAAGCCCTCGGCGGCGGGTACGTCCCGATCGGCGCCGCCCTGCTCAGCCGAGAACTCGCCGATGCGCTCCGGGTATACGAGGACGTTTCCGGGACTTTGGCGTGGACCCCGCTGGCTTGCACCGCGGCCAGTGCGAACCTGAAGATCATCGCCGAGGAGCGCCTCGCGGAACGGGCCACCGAGGTGGGCGACCGGTTGCGGAGCCGGTTGAGCGAGTTGTTCGAACGGCGGCTGCCCGACCGAATCGGCGAAGTTCGCGGCAAGGGGTTGCTGCTCGGGATCGACTTGGTTCGGGATCGCGTGACCCGCGAGCCGGCGATCACGCTCACGAAGCGGATCGCGTTGAAAGCCTTCCGCGCCGGCTTGCTCCTCGGGACATCTTGGGATTGGCAAACGCTGATCTTGATGCCCCCGCTCACACTCGGCGACGCGGAATTGCAGCGGGCGCTGGACATCTTGGAGGAGACGCTGCAAGCGACCGCCCGCTGACCGGCGGTGCGCCCGTCACTCTTCCCCGCTTTCCGCGTCCGCATCCGGGTTCGTCTTCATCACTTCGCGCAGCAGCACCGTCGCATAGCAACCGCTCGGCAAACTGAACGCGAGCCGCAGACCGGCCGGTTCCCACGCCGCGGCCAAATCGTCGATGTAAATCAGATTGTGCCGACGGGTGCCGCCCATGAGCTTGCCGAAGTTGGCGAACGACTTCGCGCTGAGCTTGTGATCCGCGAGCACCGACGCTTCGCGTTCCGCGGCGTTCTTCGCGGCGGCGAACGTGTGCGTGCCGAACATCGGCCCCGCCGTCACGGTCTCCTTGGCGTCGAACCGCGCTTGCTCCACCGGCACATCGTCGGCGACGAACAGCCCGCCGAAGGGCCACTTCGCCATCACGTCGCCCGGCAACACCTTGCGGAAGAATCCGTCGAGCACGCGCCGGCCGAGGTAGTCGTTGAACAGCAGCGACTGCACGGCCGAGAGGGCGAACTTGTAGACGAACGGCCGGATGCGCTTCGGCTGCGTCCCCGCGAGGCACTGGAAGCCGAGATCGACGGTGCCGCCGCCGCGACCGAAGCGTTGGGGGCCGTAATAATTGGGCATCCCGAGTGTCCGCAGGCGATCGAGCACCGCGGCGAAGGCCTCGGTTTGGGTCGGATCGGCGTCGCGAATCAGGATGCGAAAGCGGTTCCCCCGGCTGTGGCCGGTCTTCAATTTGTTCTGGTGCCGGGTGTGCTTCAGCAGCGTGATTCCGCCGCCGTCGAGCTTGGCCAAGTTCGCCTCGGCCCCCTGCGGCACGCTCACCCACTGCCGGCTGATGGCGTGGCGATCCTTCAACCCCGCGACGCCGACGGAGTTCACCGGGATGTTCAACCGTTGGGCGATGGTGCGTGTGAAGTGCTCGGGACCGACGCCGATCTTCTGGACCCAAAGGAAGAGGTGCTCGCCGTGGCCGAGCGGTTCGTAGCTGGGGATTTCTTCGACTTCGAAATCGTCGGGTTCGACCTTGATGCGCCCGCCGACGCCGGGGAAGTCGTCGGTCAGCAGCGGGGGGAGGAACAAATCGAACGGCATGGTAGGCTCGGATGCTGGCGACGGAATAGCCGGTGACCCTGCTACAAATACGGAAGCCCGGCCGATATAGGCCCGGCATACGAGTTTTTGCTTCGGCTCACGCGCTGAGCTTGTCCAACTTCCGAATCACCATCGGGATCTTTTTGCGAACCACGTCGGCGGTGACGGTGTGATGGCCCTTGCGATCCATCTCGGGGAGGTCGTACATCACGTCGAGCATGATCTCTTCGACGATGGATCGCAGGCCGCGGGCGCCGGTGTCCCGCTTCTTGGCCAAGTGGGCGATTTCGCGGAGGGCGTCCGGTTCGAACACCAGCTCGGCCCCTTCCATGTCGAACAGCTTCTGGTACTGGCGGACCAGCGCGTTCTTCGGCTCCGTGAGGATTCGCACGAGGGCGTCTTCGTCCAACGGATCGAGCGGGGCGACCACCGGCAGGCGGCCGATGAACTCGGGGATCAGCCCGAACGTCACGAGATCCTCGGCCGTCACCTGGGCCAACAATTCGCCGAGCGCCCGGTCGCCGCGGTCTTCGGCGATGCTGCCGAATCCGATCGACTTGCGGCCGATGCGCTTCTTGATCACGTCGTCGAGGCCGACGAACGTCCCGCCGACGATGAAGAGGATGTTGGTCGTATCGAGTTGGATGTACTGCTGCTCGGGATGCTTACGGCCCCCCTGCGGCGGCACGTTGCTCACGGTGCCTTCCAAAATCTTCAAGAGCGACTGCTGCACGCCTTCGCCGGAGACATCGCGCGTGATGCTCACGTTGTTGCCCGACTTGGCGATCTTGTCGATTTCGTCGATGTAGATGATGCCGCGCTGGGCCGCTTCGATGTCGAAGTCGGCGGCGTGCAGGAGCTTGAGCAAGAGGTTCTCGACGTCTTCGCCGACGTAGCCCGCTTCGGTGAGGGTCGTGGCGTCGCCGATGGCGAAAGGCACATCCAGCACTTTGGCCAGCGTGCGGGCGAGCAGCGTCTTGCCGCTACCGGTCGGCCCCACGAGCAGGATATTGCTCTTCTCAATTTCGACGTCGCCGCGGTTGGCGTCGACGTGGCTCAGCCGTTTGTAATGGTTGTGAACGGCGACCGACAGCACCCGTTTGGCGCGCTGTTGGCCGATGACGTATTGATCGAGCTTTTCCTTGATACTGCGCGGCGACGGCGTGTTGGAAGTGGCCGAGCTTTTGCCGGGGCTACCCCGCCGTTTGCGTTCCTGCTCGATGATCGACTGGCACAGGTCGATGCACTCGCCGCAGATGTAAACATCGCCCGGCCCTTCGACCAGCGGTCCGACATCGCGGTGGCTCCGCCGGCAGAAGGAACAAAAGGCGTTCCGGTTTCGACCCGCCGCGCCGGGGGGTTTCCGGCCCCCACCGTCGCCCGAACTTCGCTCCGCCATTGCGACCCCGACTTGAGTTTGTGAATGTGTGGGAACGTTTGAGAGTCGCCCGAAGCACTGCCGCCAACTATAGCTTCACAGAATTTCTCGGCGCCAGCGAAATCGGGTGCGAAATCGCGCTTCGCGGGATTGGTTCGACGGTAATGTCGGTTCTGGCGTCGGAACCGGTTCCGTCGACCGCGGCCTTCGGGCTACGGCGTCGGATCGGGCGGTTTGGCCGGAGGCTCCGATTCCGGCGGATCGGCCGGGGATTCCGCCACCGGGGCGGGCATCGGCAGTCCCACTTCCATCCGCATCTGCGTGGACACTTTCCCGCGGATGCGTTTGTATTCCCCTTCCGTGATCTCGCCGTTCTCGAAGAGTTCGCGGAAGTGCGTCAGCGATTCGGTCGATTCGACACCGGCGCGCTCGCGCTGTTTTCGCCAGCGGTCGAGGTACCAGATCACGACCGCGCCGCTGAGCAGCACGACGATGAGCGAGACCGTACCGACGATGAACTCGGTGCTGTCGAGCAGATTGGTAACGGCGAATGCCGGCGACATCGAGGCCCTCCTGGCCCCCGGCGGTGTGGGGGTGGCAAGATCCGTGGAACCCCTTGCGATCCGGGGCATTATAACTCTGGCGCCGCAGAGGTCGAACGAATAGCGGGGAAACTGGAGCGAAAATCCGAATTTCCCGGAAGTGCCCCCGCCCCGGCACCGCTTGCACCGCCTCCGCCGTTGGCGCCGCAACCTTCCGCCGCATCCGCGCAACTCCGCCGAACTGGGGTCGAGTGACCGCTCCGAGCTTACCGAAGGTAAACTTGACGGCCTTCCCCGGCGCCTTAGAATGCCGGTGTGACCACGGATGGTCACGCTCGGATATTCCCGCGCCGCCGACTCTCGGCCCACTCCGCAAGGGATCCCTTTTCCCGCAGACTTTTCAGGCTCGGCCCGCTCCCGGCGGGCCGACGACCGCGCACCCGAACCATTCCGGTGACCCGTGCCCCGCATCTCGGTGGATCTGAAAAAACAGGTGAAGGCCGCCAACGACATCTACGATGTCGTCTCGACGTACATCCCCGTCACCCACGTCGGCAAAACGCTCAAGGCCGTCTGCCCGTTCCACAACGACACCCGCCCTTCGCTGCAACTCGACCGCCAATACCAAAACTTCCGCTGCTGGGCCTGCGACGCCAAAGGGGATGTCTTCGACTTCGTCATGAAGTTCGAGAAAGTCGAGTTCGGCGAGTGCCTGCGGATGCTCGCGGACAAAGCCGGGATCAAGCTCGATACGCAGGCCAGCCCGGAAGACGAAGTCCGCAGTCGGCTGCTCCGGGCCATGAAATGGGCCGAGGAGAAATACCGGACCTGCCTGATCGACGAAGCCGAGGCGGCCAACGCCCGCGTTTACTTGGGCGAACGCAAACTCGCGGGGCAATCCGTCCGCCAATTCGGGTTGGGCTTCGCCCCCGTCAACGGCGATTGGCTCGTCCAATGGGCATTGCGAGAAGGTTTGCCGACGGATGTGCTCGTGGAAATCGGCCTGATCGGGGCACGCGAAGAAAACCGGGGGCACTACGACCGCTTCCGCGACCGGGTGATGTTCCCCATCCGCGATGTCCGTGGGCAGACCGTCGGTTTCGGCGGCCGGATTCTCCCCGATTCCCCGCTCGCGGCCCGGGCGCCGAAGTATTACAACTCGGCGGAAACGCCCCTCTTCAAGAAGAGCGAACTGATCTACGGGCTCGACCTCGCCCGCCATGCGGGTGCTACGGCGGGATATTTGGCCGTGGTCGAAGGTTACACCGACGTGATGATGGCCCACCAGTGCGGCGTCCCGCAGGTGGTCGCCACCATGGGCACGGCCCTCACCTCGATCCACGTCGGTCAACTCCGACGGTACGTTCCCAAAGTGATCATCGTTTACGACGCCGACGCCGGCGGGATGGGCGGCGTCGACCGGGCTTTGGAACTCTTCGTCAGCCAAGATGTCGAACTCGCGGTGGCGTCGTTGCCCGACGGATTGGACCCGTGCGACCTGCTCATCAGCCCGGGTGGGGTCGACCTATTCCGCCAAGCCCTCGCAGAAGCCCAAGACTCGCTCGAATTCAAGTTGAACATCCTCCTGAGTAAGGAAAATAGCCAAACGGTCGAGGGAACCCGGCGCGTGGTCGACGCCATCCTGAGTATGATGGCATTGGCCCCTTCGATGCCGAGCCAAGCCGGGGCCGTGCGTCAGGAACTCATCGTTTCCCGGTTGGCGCACCGACTCGGGTTGCGGCAGGAAACGGTTTGGGCCAGACTGTCGGAATTGAAGGCCGAACGGCGCCGAAACGAGCAGCGCCCGGGCCGTTTGATTCCCGATTCGCCCGCGGATGACGCCCCCGTGCCGACGCCCAAAGCGAGTGCCGCGATGGCGATCGAACGGCAACTGCTGGAAGTCTTGCTCGCGGAGCCGCCCTTGGTCTCGATTGCGGTGGCGAGCATCCAGCCAGAAGGGTTGCAGCACTCGGGCCTTCGCCGAATGCTCACGGATTTGTATGCTTTGCACCAAGACGGGCACTCCGCCGACTTGGACGGGTTGCGGGTCCGGCTGATGGATCGTCCCGATTTGGCCGAAGCGGCGATGAAGTTGGAATTCGTCGGCCGCCAAATGAACGACCGCCCCGAGTGGCTCGGGAAGATCGTGCAGAAGTTCGCCTCGCAAGGAATGGAGTCCGAACAGAAAGCCGTCCAGTCCCAACTGGCGGCCGGCAGCATGGACGATGCCGCTGCGCTGGAGTTGCTCCGCAAACTCCAAGCGCCAGCCAAAGCTTCGCCCCCCGGCAGCAACTGACCTGTGCGCGGTTCCCCGAAACCGTCACAGTGTCGAGATTCGACCTGACCCCGCCGAAATGGGAGGCGTCGCATGACCTGGAAAGCCAACGAAGCGCTGAAGACCCTGATCGAAAAGGGCAAACAATCCGGTTCGCTCACCTACGACGAGGTGAACGGCGCGCTCCCCGAGTCGGCGGAGTCCGACCGGTTGCCCGAATTGCTCGAACTCCTCGAATCGCAGGGCATCACCCTGATCGAAGCCGAGGACGCCGAGGAAGAAACCCCCGCGCCCAAGGTCGAAGAGCGCCCGGTCGTCGAAGCCGCCGCGGCCTTCGAAGACAACGACGGCGACGGCCGGCACATCGACGACCCCGTCCGCATGTACCTCACGCAGATGGGCGAAATCCCGCTGCTCGACCGCAAGCAAGAAGTCTCGCTGGCGCAGAAGATCGAAGTGACCCGCCGGCGCTTCCGCCGCAAAGTGCTCGAGTGCGACTACGCCATGCGGAACGTCTTCGAGACGCTCAAGCGCGTGCACCTCGGGGAACTCCCGTTCGACCGGACGGTGAAGGTCTCGCAAACCGAGAACCTCGAAAAGGACAAGATCCTCCAGCGGATGCCGCACAACCTGCGGACGCTCGAACCGCTGATGGAATCGAACGTCGACGACTTCCACCGCCTCATCGAAGCCGAGTTGACCGAAACGGAACGGGACGACATCCGCAAGCGGTTGAAGTTGCGCCGACGCAAGACCGTGACGCTGGTCGAGGAGCTGTCGATCCGGACGCAGAAAGTCCAACCGCTGATGAAGAAGCTGGAGCAGATCAGCTCCCGCATGGACGACCTCGAAGAGCAAATTCAGGCACTCAAAGGAATCCGCACCGCCCGCGAGGAGCGGGGCAACCTGCGGAAGGAACTCCAGGATCTCATGCTCATCACGCTGGAAGAACCGGCCGGGCTGCGCCGCCGCGTGGCGATCATGAAGCAACGCTTCGGCGAATACGAGCAAGCCAAACGCGAACTCTCCGGCGGCAACCTGCGCCTCGTCGTCAGCATCGCCAAGAAGTACCGCAACCGCGGCCTGAGCTTCCTCGATCTGATCCAAGAAGGCAACACCGGGTTGATGCGGGCCGTCGATAAATACGAGTACCGCCGCGGCTTCAAATTCAGCACCTACGCCACGTGGTGGATCCGCCAAGCGATCACGCGGGCCATCGCCGACCAAGCCCGCACGATCCGCATCCCGGTGCACATGATCGAGACGATGAGCAAGCTGCGCAACGTCTCGAAGAAGCTGCTCCAAGATCTCGGCCGCGAGCCGACCATCGAAGAGACGGCCAAGGCCGCGGGCATCAGCTACGAGGAGACGAAGCGCGTCCTCAAGATCAGCCGGCACCCGATCAGCTTGGACCGGCCCGTCGGCGAAGGGGAGGACAGCTACTTCGGCGACTTCATCGAAGACAGCACCGTCGAATCGCCCGTCTCGGCGGCCACCAACGAGATGCTCAAGGACAAGATCGAGAACGTGCTGAAGACGCTGACCTACCGCGAGCGCGAGATCATCAAACTCCGCTACGGCTTGGGCGACGGCTACACGTACACCCTCGAAGAAGTCGGCCGCATTTTCAAAGTGACCCGCGAGCGCGTCCGCCAGATCGAAGCCAAGGCCGTCCGCAAGCTCCAGCACCCCGTCCGCAGCCGGCAACTCGAAGGCTTCTTGGACGTCTGGGGCGCGGCCATCGCGAACCGCAAGCAACACGCCCAACCCGCGAGTTGAGCCGTTCGACCATCGACAATTCGAGAAGCCGCCGCAGGAAACTGAGGCGGCTTCTTCGTTCGGTGGACTGACAATGGCGTGTCAGCTCGGGGTGATCGCCGAGCCGACTTGGCTGAAGGTTTGGTTCGAGGCGCCGCCGATGGCGGTGATCGCGGCGATGCAGACCACGACGATCAGCGCGAGCATCACGGCGTACTCGACGGCCGTCGGGCCTTCTTCGCCCTTCAAGAACGAGACGGTACTGCGTAGGAACTGCTTCATCGGATACTCCCTGCGGGTGAACGAGCGGATGGAAGGTACGATGGTCGTGCACGACCAACGGGGATCTCTAGCTAGGCCGCGATTTCTCCGCGTCCAAACCCCGGAATCGGAATATCTCCCCGAAGCCCCGAAGCCCGACGGGAACTCCGACAAGGCCTCCCGGCGGTGGCTACACTGTCGCCGATTCGGGCGCGGGCGCTCGACGAGAAATTCCGGCGGCGTTTGACTCGCTCGTTGCAATTCATCCGCTTGCCGCGGCACCGGCGCCGTCATCCCCCACCAACCCTCAACCCGAGGTTCAACATGCTGATGCTACCCCGAATCGAACGCATCATCGCCGGGCTGCTGGGCGCCCCGACCATCATCGTGATCATCGCCCTCATTTGGGGCGGCGTATTCAGTTGGTGATCGGCATGACGGCCTTCCCTCTCCGCAACAGCTCGACCCGAGTGGGTCGGGCTTTTTCTCGTTTGCGTTCTACGAGCCGGACGCGTTAGTGAGCGACGGACGGTGCGGCGAGAAATTCACCTTCGCGGAGTTGGATTGGTCCGTCGCTCACGCATCCGGCTCGTGATGAGCAGTCAACTTCCTATTCGGAACGCGAACCAGCGCGGCCAACTCGCGCGGGGTCGGCGTGAACCATGCGGCGTGAACCAGCACCTCTCGCCGAGGGGCTTCCGTCACGGGAACCTTCGAAGACGTGACCACCCTCGTCCCGCCAGGGTTCGACACGATCACCTCGGGATTCAACTCTCCCCGGCGGCGTTTTTCTTCCAACGCGATGGCCGCGAAGCGCATCGCCCGCTCTTGGTTCGGACTGAGCGGAGTACTTTCGATCGCGGTCAGCGGAATCTTGGCGTCCGCGATCGTTTTCTCCCGGTCGAGTTTGCGAACCCATTCGCGCAGATGGCCGGCGGTCAACCTCGGCTCGGTGAGCGTAGTGGGTTTGCTTCGTGACCCTTTGGGCAAAGGGGTAGCTAGCTACGACTTCTCAAGTCCAGAAGCTGGCGCCAAATCAATGCTCCAATAGAATCGAATCGAGATATCCGCGCCGAACTCGAGTTGGAACAACTGCGCTGAGGTGGCGATCCTAAAGAAGCGATTGAAGTGCGCCCCTGAAGTGAGACCAGCGGGGTAAACAACCCTGGTCCCTTCGGAGTGCCTGTCATGGCCCGTCGTCCCCGCCGCACGTTCACCGCCGAGTTCAAGGCGAAGGTGGTCCTCGACCTCCTCGCCGGCAACAGCACCCAAGCGGAGGTGTGCCGCAAGCACCAGCTCAGTCCCACCCTCCTGGCCCTGTGGAAGGCCACCCTCCTCGACCGCCTGCCGACCGTCTTCCAGGCCGACGACCGCCGCGTCGCCGAGGC
>JANOSQ010000597.1:0-4346 GCA_031415915.1 Fimbriiglobus sp.
TTCAGAGCCGAAACGTCCGGCTCCGATCCTACAAACTTCACTTCGTCATTTCCTTCAGCACGGCTTCGAGCAGTTTCTTCGTCGCGCGGATGCCGTCGGGTTCGCTCAGCTTGCCGCCCTCGTACTCGATGCCGACGTAGCCCGAATACTTGTGCTTCTTCAGGACGATTTCCATCATCTTGCGGTAGTCGGTTTTGGTCTCGTTGCCCTTCTCGTCGAAGTCGTGGCTCTTGGCGCTGACGCCCTTGGCGAAGGGCATCAACTCGTCGACGCCCTTGTAGCGGTCGTACTCTTCGGTGTTGCTGACGCGGAAGTTGCCGAAGTCGGGCAGGGTGCCGCAGGTCTTGAGATCGACCTTTTTCATCACCTTCGCCAACCACTCGCCGTTGCTGCTCAGGCCGCCGTGGTTCTCGACGATCACGTTGATGCCCATCTTCGCGGCCCACTCGCTCAATTGGCGCAGGCCGTCGGCGGCGCGGTCGACTTGCTCGTCGTACTTCCCGCTCGACTGGGCGTTGACGCGAATGCTGTGGCAGCCGAGGTACTTGGCCCACTCGACCCAGCGGTAGTGGTTCTCGACGGCGATCTTGCGCTTCTTCTCGTCGGCGTCGCCCAGCGCCCCTTCCCCGTCGCACATGATGAGCACGCTCGTCACGGCGTTGTCGTCGGCCACCTTCTTCAGGTCTTTCAGGTAGGCTTCGTCTTTCTTCTTGCCCGCGTAGAACTGGTTGACATACTCGACCGCCGCGATGTCGTAATCCTTCTTGGCGATCTCGGCGAACTTCAACGCATCGAGCGGTTTCTCCTTGGCCCGGAACGCCCGGTGCAGCGACCACTGGGCCAAGGAGATTTTGAACAGCGGGAACTTCTCGGACTCGGCGGCGCGCAGCGGGGACACCGCCAGCGCGAGCACGGCCGCGGCGGACGATTGCAGGAACGAGCGGCGATCGACGGGGCGAAGCATCGGGGAACTCCGGGGGAAAGGCGCGGGCGGGAAGCCCGACGGCGAAGGGATTGTAAGCGCTGCGGCCGGGGAAGGGAAGAAAGGCGAAGCGTCACCCCCGCAGGGGCCGGAACTCCCGCAGGGCTTCCAGTGCGCTGCGCATGTCCGCTGGCAGGGGCGCTTCGATCTCCAGCCACGTCTCCTTGACCGGGTGTTTGAACCGCAGCCGGAACGCGTGCAGCGCTTGGCGGTTCAAGTAAACCGTGTCCGCGTCCCCTTCGCGCGGGATGCCGGGGACGAGGTCGACCTTGCGGAATTGGGCCATGCGGCCGTACATGCGATCGGCGAGCACAGGGCAGCCGACGTGGGCCAAGTGTACGCGGATCTGGTGCGTCCGGCCCGTCCGCGGTTGAACTTTCACAAGCGTGTAACCGCGGAAGCGTTCCATCACCTCGTAGTAGCTGCAGGCGTGCTTCCCTTCCGGATCGTCGGCCGCGGCGACCGCTTGCTTCTCCCGCTCGTGCGGGTGCTGCTTCAAGCTCACTTCCACATAGTCCGAATCGCGGTCGAGTTCGCCGACCACCAGCGCGACGTACTCCTTGAAGACGGTGCGCTTCTCGAACTGCATACTGAGCTTGCTGTGGGCCTTGTCGTCCTTGGCGATGAGGATCGCCCCGCTCGTGTCGCGGTCGAGGCGGTGGACGATGCCGAGGCGGTAGTTGCCGTTGGCCGTGCTGAGTTGGTTCTGGAAGCGGAAGGCGAGGGCGTTGACCAGCGTGCTCGTCCAGTTGCCGCGCGCCGGGTGGACGACCATGTTCGGCGGCTTGTTGATGACCGCCAGCACTTCGTCTTCGTACAGGACTTCGAGTGGGATGTTCTCCGGCACGATGACATCGTGAACCGGCTTCGGCATCCGCACCCAGAGTTCGTCGTCGTTGCGGACCTTGTAGCTCGCCTTGGTCGGCTTGCCGTTCACCGTGACGTGTCCGCCGGCGATGGCCTTCTGCAATTCGGAGCGGCTCGAACCGTGGAAGAAAACTTGGAGGTATTGATCGACCCGCATCCCCGCGGCCTTGACCTTCACCAGCAATTCGACGGCGTCCCGCTCCCGGGCGTAAGCGGGCATGGCAGCTGCGGTCGCCACCGGGAGCAGGTCGTCGTCTGGCAGGTCGTCATTCATGGCGAATCCAGACCTCACCCCCCGGCCCCCGCTCCGAAACGGAGAGGGGGCTGGGGGGTGTGAGGTCTGCGTTTACTTCGAGGTGCTCGGTGTCAACGGTTTATCGGGCGCCTTCGGCGTGGTACCGGTGCCCGCGGGTGGCGGCATGTTGGGGTCGAGGGGCTTGTCCGGGGTCTTCGGTTCGGTGCCGGGGACACCGGGGATCACCCCGACTGGGGGCAGCGGCTTCTCGGGAGTCTTGGGCGTCGCTTCGGGGGCCTTCGCCTTGATCTGCGTGTGCAAGTATTTGCCCACCATGCGGGGTGTCGGCAGGGCGTCGTCTTTGGGTCGTTTGCTTTTTTCGTCGAGCTGTTGGGCCAACTTGGTGTAGCGCTCCCCGGCCCCGGTCGATTCGCCGATGGCCTTGGCCGCCTCCGTGTAGTATTCCACCGCTTTGGCCACCGTGCCGCGGTCTTGGCTTTCGTCCCAATCGAGGGCGGTCACGCCGGCCTTCGGGACGCCGATCAAAGCTTCCTCGGCCTCGGCGGCTTGGCGCAGGCACTTCGCCCGCAGCGTTTTGTCCCCGGTCTTCTTGAACTCCTCGGCCAGCGCGAGGAATTCCACGCGGGCCTTCTCGACGCTCTCGATGCCGGCGGCGCGGGTCTCGCCGTTGTCGAACTTGGCGGTGCCTTCGGTGCCGAAGAGGAACTCGGCGGCGTTGCGGCGCGAGATCAGCGACTGCGTCGAATTCGGGTAGTCTTTGGTGATGCGCTCCAACTCGGCGGGGGTCGTCGCGTTGTTCGTGTCTTTCCAACGGGCCGATTCGGTCTTCTTCGATTCCCCGGAGAACCACCACCAGATGCCGCCGGCGAGCGCGACGAGCAAGATGCCGCCGAGGATCTTGGGGTTGCCGAGCTTGCCGGTCTTCAACTTCGTCGGCAGATCGCGCAGCCAGTTGTAAAGCGAGTTGTCCTCGAGCTCTTTCTGGATGAGCGCGCTCTGGTCTTTGACGGGCGGTGGTACAACTTCGCCGGGCTTGGGGGCGGGCGGGGTGGTTTGTTGGGGTTGAGCCGCGTTCATGCGGGAATCCGTGGTGGCGTGGGGGGAACGCCGAAAAGCCGGAGAATCGGTGCGTTCGGTTCAGGCTGTCCATGATAGAAGTGCGCGGCCCCCCGGTCAACGGGAAGGCGCTGTGGGGGTGTAGCAACGATTCTTGGAGGTTTTTCGGAGTGGAGCGAACAGCAATGAGTGTCATGCCTTGATTCTCCGGCCTGTAAGGCCGGTTCTGTCAGCCCAGGTCGGAGTTGGCGAAGCCAACGGAGGCCTGGGTTCGCGAGCGAGAAAGAAGTCCGGCCTGAAAGGCCGGTTCACGGCCGGCCATGAATCGGCCTTTCAGGCCGAAGGGATGTTTCGACTCGTAACCCGGGCCTCCGAAGACTCCGGCCCGGGCTGACAGATTCGGCCTTACAGGCCGAAGAAACAGGGCGGGACATTCATCGCGAGTCGGGCTGCGAAATTGGTCCTACTCGAGTAAACCCAAGAATCGTTGCTACACCCGCGTTGTGGGGGTGTAGCACATCCCGGAGGCCATCTCCCTTGCCCCCGTTCCCCTCTGGCTGCTATAACCCCGTCCATGAGCGATGACTTGGCCCTCGCGCGGAAGCGCATCGAACAATTGGAAGCGGCGCTGAGCCGGCGGACCGAGTTGCTGGAGCAGCGCACCGCGGCGCTCGCGAACATCCAAGCGGGGAAAGCGTTCCAGTTCGCCAACACCGTGCAGAAGCTGACGACGCGGTTCTTCCCGCTGCACACGCGCCGTCGGGCGATGCTGCGATCCTCCCTCAAGATGGTGAGCGGCGCCGCCGGGTGGGCGCTCGGCAAACGGGCCGCGCGCAACGGGCCTCCGCCGGAGCAGCGGCACCTCACGGAATCGGCGCCGCCCGACGAGTACCGCCGCTGGATCGCGCGCCACGAACCGAACGCGGCCCAGTTGGAGAAGCAAAGGAGCCATCGCTTTCCGGCGCCGCCGAAGATTTCGGTCGTCGTGCCGGTTTACAACCCGCCGGCCGAGTATCTGGAAGCGATGGTGAAGTCGGTGCTGGCGCAGACGTATTCCAACTGGGAGCTGTGCCTCGCCGATGCCAGCCCGCAGCCGCATGTGAAGCCGATCCTCGAACGCTTCGCGGCGCAAGATTCCCGAATCAAAGTGCAATTCCTCGAATCGAACCTCGGCATCGCCGGGAA
>JANOSQ010000598.1:0-7228 GCA_031415915.1 Fimbriiglobus sp.
ATTGAAGGATCGATTCGTGCTCAAGGTGCTCAGCCGGCCGGTGCAGGATCAGCACTTCCAAGAGCTGATCGACTACGGCCTCCAAGGGGAAGCCCATAAGGGGCTGAACCAGAAACCGTGGGTCGAAGGGCACGCGAGCCTCGACGACTTCCTGAAGGCGAATCGCTATCTCACGCACCTGTTCAACCGCAAGACCACGGACAACCGCGGCGAAGAACAAAACGACCGCGAGCTATTTTTCCCGAGCGATGTCTTCCGCGAATATCAACGCATCGTGAAGGTGCTCATCCGCGAGTACAAGATTTTCATCAGCGACCGCAAGTTGGTGAAGCTCTACAAGCTGCTGCGCGTCCGGGCTTGGTTGTTGTCGGGTGGCACCGTGAGCCGGGATGACCTGAGATTGCTGGCGTATCTGGGCGAGAGCCACCAGGAGATCGACACCCTGCGGGAAAAGGTGCCCGAGTTGTTGAACATCAATCTGGAGTAGTTCGGTGCCGACCGTCAGTCCCTAGCCGGACGCGCGTCCGGCAACGAATCTCCGAGTTATTTCTTCTCGTCGAGCTTCTTCAACTCGGCTTCCGCGGCCTGTTCGATTTTGCGCATCTCGTCGGCGAACGCCTTGATCTCCTTGATGAGCGTCTGGTCGGCCTCCGTGTTGATATCGAGCGGGGCGAGTTGATCCTGGAGGCGGGCGTAGGCGATGCCGATGCCGCTCATCAGATTGCGCAGGCCGAGTTTGTCCGCTTGCTTCACCAAGGTGTCCATCGTCGGTTGCAACTTGGCGAAGAGCGGCTGATACTCCCCGAGCACCGTGGCTTTGCGCCACTCGTCGAGCAGGAAGGCGCGGGCCTTCTTGTGCTCGTCGTTGGCCGTCGCCCATTCCGCCACGAGCTTCGCTTTCTTCGCCTTGATTTCGTCCTGCTTCGTCAGCTCGATGAGTTGGTCGTACAGCGCTTCCGCCTCGGGCACCTCGCCGCGGCCGACATGGTATTGGATCTGGCGGACGAGTTCGTTGGCGCGGAACTCTTTCTCGAACTTGACCGGGTCGTTCCTTTTCTCGATCGCCAGCTTCAAGTCTTCGATGCGCTTCTCGAGTTCCGGTTTGCCCGTCCGCAGGATCGCCAATTGCTCTTCGCTCTTCGCCAACAGGGTCGACGGGTAGACTTCCTTGACGTGCTGGTTCTTCTTCAGCTTGGCCAACTCGTCGCTGAGAATCCGATCCGCCGCGTCGGTCGATTGCACGCCGTTCGTGGCCCGCGTCAGCGCCGCATCGTTCTGGCCGTCCAAGATGAGCTTGCCGAGGCCTTTGAACAGTTCGATCTGCGCCGTACCCGCATCGGCGACCCGCGCGCGCAGCCGTTCGCAGGCTTGCTCGAATTCCCCCTTTTCGATCGCGGCTTTGTCGATGGTCACGCGGAGCGTGATCGGTTCCCCGCCCGGCACGAGGGGCACCACATAGCCGACGCTGTTCGACGCGCCGACGCGGACGACCACGCACGCCACGTTCTTCAGCGGTCGACCGGAGGAATAAATTCCCTTGTCGAAATCGAGCGTGTCGCGGTTGGTCGGCTTCGCTTGGAAGCCGTTGTCCGACGCCCAGACTTCCAGCGAGGTGGTCGACGGCGGGGCCTTGCCATCTTTGTCGAGCAGCCGCACTTGGAACTTCGTTTCCTGCGTGGCGACTTTCATCGCCCGGTAACCGACGACGTTCTTCGCCGTGATGAGCGGAAACTTCGCCGATTGCGTGAAAACCTCGCACCGGCATTCGCCGTTCGAGATCTTGCTGATGATCCGCAGATAGGTCGCGGTCTGCGGTTTGCCCACCTGTTGGGCCGCGACATCGACCTTCGGTTTGTTCCCCGATCGCGGCACTTCCATCACCAGCCCGAACGCCAACACATCGCCCGTTTGCACCGTGCGGTCGAAGCCGGGCAGGTGCCCTCCGCGGAACTTCACGGCCACGTGCTTCTCGTCTCCGGGGATCGCTTCCACCGCGCCCACGGCGCCGAAATCTTTCTCGATCAGCAGCCCCGCCAAGCGGGCGATGGTGTCGGCGTTCTGCGTCTCCGTCGTGCGGATGACCGCCGAGGCGATCCCCGTCGAGCCGTCGAGTTGCCGGGTTTCGACGCGGAACGTCCGGCCGTCGCGGACTTCCAACTTCACGAAGTGCGTCTTGATCCCGGTCAGTTTCAAACTCTCGGGTTCGTCGAACGATTTCCAACCCACCTCGGTGAAGCGTTTCCAGAGCGGTTCCCAGTTCTTCTCGGGAGTTGCCCGCAGATCGACGACTTCGACGCGGCCGAGGTCGTCGCCGACGACGGGTTGCAACGCCGCTTTCAGATCCTTGCAAAGGCGTTCGCGCACGGGCGCCGACAGCGACGGGTGCACCGGCGTTTGCACCACGATCCGCCAAGTGTACGGCGTTTTGAAGTCCGCATCCGCGGCGGAAGCGGTGCAGGCGGTGACCCAAATCAGTCCGAGCGCGAAACCCAACCGCATGGGCGATCCTCCGGGCGGTGATTGGCAATTGTAGCACGAACCGCCGACCGGATGGTGGTGTGTGGAGTTTGTCGCCAGTTGGCCGACCCGACTCGAAAATGGTTCCAGCCTAAAGCGCCCCACCCCCGCGTGGAATCATTTCCGATTTCTGGTAGAACCGATGCGCCCCAACGACTTACGTTCGAAATCGCATCCCGCAACGCCGGCTGAAACTATTCTGGAACCCGATGCGGACGCGAAAAACCGACCGTCGCAACTTGATGCAGCCCCAGAAAATTTGGATGCGCTCCCCCCATCACGCTTCCCCGTCGCATTCCGCACATTCGTTGAAGTCCGTCGGCCCGGGATGTCGATTCCACTAGTCGATGACCCGCATTGCCCTCCTGCTGTTGTTCGTCTCGCTGACGGCGGGCTGCACCGGGCGTTCGGGCGCCGTTCGCCGGGCCAACGCCGACGCGATGCCCATCGCGACGGTGCCACTGCCGCCCGTCAACCAACCCTCGTACACCCTCGGCTGCCCCGACCTCCTCGAAGTCCGCTTCCACGACCACCCCGCGTGGGACGCCCTCGTCTCCGTCGATGTCGATGGCACCCTCGCGCTCGGCGGCGCCGGTCGGCCGCGTGTGCAGGGGCAAATGCTCGACGAAGCGACGGCGAGCATCGCGCGGGAAGCCCGCCTCGAACCGAGCCGCGTCCGAGTCGTGCTGGTCGATCCGAGTGCGAAGTTTCTGACGGTGCACGGCCCCGAGGCGAACCGCCAGCAGATGCTCGTGTACCGCGGGCCGGAGCGGGTCGTCGAATTGCTCCACCGCACGGCCGCGCTCAAACCCGGCTGCACCGATCCGCGCGACATCAGCATCGTGCGACCGAACGTGTCGCACGGCCAACGGCCCGAATTGTTCCACGTCGATTTGGAAGCGATCTTCTTGGACAACGACGATTCGACGAACATCACCCTGCAAGCGGGCGACCAAGTCTACGTCGGCGAGACGCGCCGCAGCAGTTTCAGCCGGCTGCTGCCGAACTGGTTGAAGCCCCTGTACAAGAAGCTATTCCGCGTCCGGGTGTGACCGATCTTCCCGTAACGAGTATTCGCACCATGCCGCAGTTCAACGCCGTGTACCCGATTTCGGACGATGATCCGAACGCGCTTCCCGTCCGGGACATCGAGGGCGCGGTCGCTTTCTTCACATCGAAGCTGGGATTCTCGGTGGTGTCCTGCGATTCGACGACGGCGGTGGTGAGCCGCGACGGCGTTCGGATCGGGGTGATTCGAAAAGCGGATCACGACCCCTTGCGAGCGGGCTCGTGCTATTTCACCGTCGATGACATCGATGGGCTGCGGCGCGAACTCGCGGAGAACGGAGCGATGCCGGGGGCCATTCGGATTCAACAGCACGACGGAAAGGACTTCCGCGTTTTCTTCGTGCGCGAATGCGATTCCCTGGAAGTCCACGAAGGCTACTGCTTCTGCTTCGGCCACCCCGTCTAAGCCACCGGGGCGTACTTCGCCACGATCGCCTTCGCCGTCTTCAATCCGTCCACGGCCGCGCTGACGATGCCCCCCGCGTAGCCAGCGCCTTCGCCGACGGGGAACAACCCCGGGATGCCCGGGGATTCCCGCGTGCCGGTGTCGCGGTCGATCCGCACCGGGGAGCTGCCGCGCGACTCGGGCCCGGCGATCACGGCGTCCTTGAGGAATCGCCCGTGCCAACGGCGATCCATTTGCGGCAATCCGTGGCGTACCGCCTCCGCGACCATCGGCGGGAGGACTTCGCGCAGGTCCGCCACCACCGTGTCACGCGGGTAGCTGCTGTAGGGTTTGCCGGTCGTGGCCCGGCGCATCATGAAATCCTCCGCGCGCTGGATCGGCGCCGCGTAGGCCCCGCGGCCCATCTCGAAGGCTTTGCGTTCGTACTTCTCTTGCAGGCGCATCCCGGCGAGGACATCCTTCCCCTCGAAGGCTTCCAACGGCACCGTGACGACCAACCCCGAGTTGGCATGGGGGGAATCGCGCTTCGAGAGGCTCATGCCGTTGGTGCAGAAGTACCCCTCTTGCGACACGCTCGGGATGATGGTGCCGCCGGCGCACATGCAGAAGGTGAAGAGGTCGTGCTGGCCGTGAGCGACCAAGGAGTAATCGGCGTTACCGATGGACTCTTCGTAGGCTCGACCGCCGTATTGGGCGCGGTTCACCGTCTCTTGGGTGTGCTCGATGCGGACGCCGAATTGGAACGGCTTCTGCGACATCGGCACGCGGCGCCGGGCGAGCATCTCGTAGGTGTCGCGGGCGCTGTGGCCGATGGCCAACACCACGAGCGAACTCGGGATAAAGCCGCCGGAGGTTTGGACGCCCTTCACGCCGGCGTCGTCGAAATGTAGATCTTCCACTTTGGTGAGGAAGCGCACTTCGCCGCCGAATTCTTCGATCTTCCGGCGGATCGCCTTCACCACGGCGGGCAATCGATTGCTGCCCAAGTGGGGCCGATGGTAGTAGAGGATGTTCGGCCGGCCCGCTTGTTGCCCCTTGCACTCGGCGAAGAGTTCGAGCACGCGGAGGACGTCCGAGCCGGTGTTCCGACAGGTGAGCTTGCCATCGGAGAACGTCCCGGCGCCGCCCTCGCCGAAGAGGTAGTTGCTCTCGGGGTGGAAGGCCCCGCCGCCGTCGAAGGTTTTCACATCGCGGATGCGCTCGGTGACGCGCGTGCCGCGTTCGAGCACGATCGGCTTGTAGCCGTGGAGCGCGAGGAAGTAAGCGCACACCAACCCGCCCGGCCCACTGCCGATGACGACGGGCCGGGATTGAATCGGCACATTCCCCGGCGCCGGCATGGCGAAGGGCGGTTCGGAATGTTCTTCAATCGTCGCGTTTGCGAGACCCGGCACCCGATACCCCGGCTCCGTCACTTCGACTTCGAAGTTGTACACGAACTGCAAGCGGCGCTTGTCCCGGCTATCGAGCGCCTTCCGCAAGATGCGCCAACCGCCGAGATCGGCGGGTTTCACCCCGAGCGCCCGCGCGACGTGCGCGGGCAGGCTCTCTTCGAGTTCCTCGATCGGCAACCGGAGATTCGTGATGCGCAATGCCATGCTGGAATTGTAGGAGTTGGACAAAGCGCAGACCTCACCCCCTACTAGCCCCCTCTCCGAAGCGGAGAGGGGGAACCGGAAAAAGAGAGTCACCCCCTCTCCGCTTCGGAGAGGGGGCCGGGGGGTGAGGTCTGCCCTCCTGAGCCACCGGTTCGCAATCGCTAGACTGAACCGGCAACGCCATCGGATCATCGCAGGTATCCAACCGTGACACGCTTCCCCCGAATCGCGACACTCCTCCTCGCTGCTTTCTTCACAGCGACCGCCAATGCCCAATCGTCACCCTTCGCCGAAATCCGCGTCGTCGATCCCGCCACCGGCCGGGGGGTACCCCTTGTCGAATTGGAAACGGTCGACGGGGTCAAGTACGTCACCGACAACGCGGGGCGGATCGCCTTCCACGAGCCGGGGTTGAAGGATCGCGAAATCTTCTTCACCGTCCGCAGTCACGGGTACGAGGTGCCGAAGGATGGCTTCGGTTTCCGCGGCGTCCGCATCACGCCGAAGTCGGGGAAAGTTCACGAGATCAAGATCGCCCACACCATGATCGCGGAGCGCCTGTGCCGGCTCACCGGGGAAGGACGCACCCGCGACACCGCGCTCCTCGGCTACAAGTCGCCGCTCGATTCCGCCAACCCCGGCCGCGTCGCCGGGCAGGATTCAGTGCAGGCCGCGGTGTACAAGGGCAAGGTCTACTGGCTTTGGGGCGACACGCTCCGGCTCGAATACCCGCTCGGTCTCTTCCGCATGGCCGGCGCCGTCACCGAACTCCCCGACGCCAAGGCCGACTTCGCGGACGGCATCGCCTTCGACTACTTCACCGACAAAAAGACCGAGTTCGCCCGCGCCATGATGCCGCTGCCCGAACGCCCCGAAGGGGTCATCTGGATCTTCGGCGTCTTCGTCATCGAAGACAAACTCGTCGGCCACTATTCGCGCCGCAAAGGGCTGGAAGGGGAATTCGAGCAGGGCATCGCCGTCTTCAACGACGAGAAGGCGATTTTCGAATCGGTGAAGCAACTGCCCTTGAAGGAGACGTGGCGCCGCCCGAGCGGGCACCCGATTCCCTTCGAAGACGACGGCAAGAAGTGGCTACTCTTCGGCAGTCCCAATCCGAACGTCCGGGTGCCGGCGACCTTGAAGGACGTGCTCGATCCGTCGAAGTATGAAGCCTTCGCCTGCGAGTTGGGGAAGGGTGACCCGATCTGGCGCTGGCAGAAGGAACTCCCGCCGACCGACTCCAAGGCCGAGCAAAAGTGGGTGAAGGAGAAGAAGCTGAAACCCGAGCAGGCCCGCTTCTGCCCCGCCGATGCCTCGGCACCCGCCGAGCGAATCGCCTTGCACAGCGGCTCGGTGCGCTGGAATGAGCACCGCAAGAAATGGATCCTGCTCACGGGGCAGATCGGCGACAAGCCGTCCCACCTCGGCGAGGTCTGGTATTCGGAAGCCGAGCATCCGACCGGCCCATTCGCCAGCGCGACGAAGGTGCTCACGCACGACCGGCAGACGTTCTACAACGTCGTGCACCACCAGTTCCTCGACCGCGACGGCGGCCGGACGATCCACTTCGAAGGGACGTACACCAACGACTTCAGCGGCAACCCGGAGAAAACCCCGCGCTACAACTACAACCAGATGC
>JANOSQ010000599.1:0-9580 GCA_031415915.1 Fimbriiglobus sp.
CCGGCGAAGATGCGCACCGTTTTCGCTTCCGCGATCGCGGCCAGTTCGATCCACTTCTTGACGTGGTCGATCTCGACCTTCCGCTTGGCGTCATCGACGAGAGTGAACTCGTTGCGGACGGGCACGCCCGAAATCGCCAGCTTCCGCTTCTTCGCGTGGGCCAGCAGTTTCTTGGCGTAGTCCGCCGTCGTCTCGGCCCAGTAGTACGAAGTGAGTTCCACGGCCTCGATGGGGAACTCGGCCGCGAGGTCGATGAACTCGAACAGCGTCATCGTCGGCTTGGCGAGGTCGAGCGCCTTGTGGTAGCTGATCGCCGCGAGGCCGAGCTTGAGCTCGGCTTTCTTGCGGTCGAAGGGTTCGACGGCAAACGCCGCGCCGGCCGCGAGCATCGCGGCCGAACTGAGGAACATGCGGCGATTCGGCTCGGCCATGCGGCACCCGTGGGAAATCAATCGCGGGGGTCTTCGTCGTCTCCGTCGCGAGGGCGGCGGGGTTTGCGCTCGTCGTCGCCGTCCTCGTCGGATCGCTGGCTGCGCCGATCGCGGTAATCGTCTTCCGTTTCGCCGCCGCGCCCTCGGCCGGCCGATCCCCCGCGCTCGCGCAGTTCCTTCGTGTAGCCGGCGATTTTCATCCAGTACATGATGAAGAAGATCAACGCGACGCACCCGCAGACGAACTGCGAGATCAGGTAGATCAAGCCGTTTTGCTTGCCGTAGTCGCCGTCGCCTTGCAACCCGCGCGAGCGGTATTCCTTTTCGAGCGACTCCGCGAGTTTCAGCACCACGAGGAAAATCCAGACGGTTCCGAACAGGGGAATCAGGCAGAGCCAGACTTTGCCGGGCTCCATGCTGCGATTGCGCGGGGCAATTTCCTTGAAGCACTTCGAGAGCGTGTTCAGGAAGAAGCATTGGATAACGAGGCCCACGGCGATGGCGACCCCGTAGAAGCAGAAGATGACGAGCATCTCCTGGCCGCCGAGGCCGGGCTGGGCGTTGGCATTGCCGTCGGCTCCCACTCTGTTCCCCACTTGGGCGAACAATTCCATTCCGTGTGCCAAGAGCATCGCATCCACCCCTTGTTAAGAATCACGGGATCATACCGGAAGCGCCGAGCGAAGCGAACGTTATTTCCCGCTCAGTAACTGCCGGAGCACGTAATGCAGGATCCCGCCGTGCTGATAGTAGAGCACTTCCTGCGGCGTGTCGATCCGGCAGATCGCTTGGAAGAGCATCGAGGTCCCATCGGCCCGCGTCGCGGTGACGGTGAGTTCCTTGCTGACGGTGAAGTTGGTGGCCAAGCCGTTGAGCAACCCGTCGATTCCGATGAATTCTTCGCCGGTCAGGCCCAGTGACGCCGCGGTGTCACCGGCTTTGAACTGAAGCGGCAACACGCCCATGCCGACCAAATTGCTGCGGTGGATCCGCTCGTAGCTCTCGACGATCACCGCCTTGACCCCGAGCAGGTTCGTCCCCTTCGCGGCCCAGTCGCGGCTCGATCCGGAACCGTATTCCTTGCCGCCGATCACGATCAGCGGCGTGCCGTCGGCTTTGTACTTCATCGCCGCGTCGAAGATGCTCATCTGTTCGTTCGTCGGCAGGTAGCGGGTGAAGCCGCCTTCGACGCCCGGCACGAGGTGGTTCTTCAGCCGGACGTTGGCGAAGGTGCCGCGCATCATCACCTCGTGGTGGCCGCGGCGGGCGCCGTACTGGTTGAAGTCGGCGGGTTGGATGCCGTGCTCCATGAGGTAGGCCCCGGCGGGGGAATCCTTCTTGATGTTCCCGGCCGGGCTGATGTGGTCGGTCGTGATGCTATCGCCCAAAAGCGCGAGCACGCGTGCCCCGCCGATCTCGGCGATCGGCGCGGGTTCGATACCCATGCCGACGAAGTACGGTGGGTTGGCGATGTATGTCGATTGGGATTCCCACGTGAAGAGCTTGCCCGTCGGGACCGGCAGCGACTTCCAGTTGGCGTCGCCGTCGAAGACCCCGGAGTAAATGCGCTCGTAGCTTTCTTTCTTGATCGACCTGTCGAGGACTTGCTGGACCTCGGCTTGGGTCGGCCAAATCTCTTTGAGGAACACGTCCGCCCCGTCCGCGTCTTGGCCCACCGCTTCGGTGTCCCAGTCGATGTCGATCTTCCCGGCGAGGGCGTAGGCGACGACCAACGGCGGTGACGCCAAGTAATTCGCGCGCACATCGCCGTGGACGCGGCCCTCGAAGTTGCGGTTGCCGCTGAGTACCGCGGAGACGACCAAGCCGCCCGCCGCGATCTCTTTCGATACGGTCTCGGCCAGCGGCCCGCTGTTGCCGATGCAGGTGGTGCAGCCGTAGCCGACGACGTGGAAGCGGAGCTTCTCCAGTTCCGGCAGCAGTTCCGAATCGGTGAGGTAGTCGGTGACGACTTTGGAACCGGGGGCGAGGCTCGTCTTCACCCACGATTTGCTGTGCAGTCCGCGGGCCACGGCTTTCTTCGCGAGGATGCCGGCCGCAATCATCACGGACGGATTGCTGGTATTCGTGCAACTGGTGATCGCCGCGATGACCACCGAACCGTCGACGAGGTGACCGTCGCTGGCGACGACGGCTTCCGGGATGTCCGCGACCCCGGCCATCGGCAGGGCGGGCTTCGGTTTCGGAGCCGTCTTCAACTTCGGCAGCGCTTCGTAGAAGCTCTTCTTCACGTCGGTCAAAGCCACGCGATCTTGCGGTCGGGTCGGCCCGGCGAGGCTCGGCACCACCGTCGCCAAGTCGAGTTCTAGCGTGTCGGTGTACTCCGCGACCGGGGTCGTGGCGTCGTGGAACATCCCCTGTTCCTTGCAGTAGGCTTCGACGATGGCGATCTGCTCTTCCTTGCGGCCGGTCTGGCGGAGGTAGCGCAGCGTCTCGGCGTCGACGGGGAAGATTCCGCAGGTCGCCCCGTATTCGGGGGCCATGTTGGCGATGGTCGCCCGATCCGCGAGGGGGAGTTCCGCCAAGCCCGGCCCGAAGAATTCGACGAACTTGCCGACGACCCCCTTCTTGCGCAGCATCTGCGTGACGGTGAGTACCAAGTCGGTCGCGGTCGAACCTTCTTTCAGTTTGCCGAGGAGTTTGAAGCCGACGACTTGCGGGATGAGCATACTCACGGGCTGACCGAGCATCGCCGCCTCGGCTTCGATGCCGCCGACACCCCAGCCGAGAACGCCGAGGCCGTTGACCATCGTCGTGTGGCTGTCGGTGCCGACGAGCGTGTCCGGGTAGGCTTGGCCCTGCTTGTTCACGAAGACGACGCGGGCCAAGTATTCGAGGTTGACTTGGTGGACGATCCCCGTCTCGGGCGGTACGACCTGGAAATTCTCGAAGGCGTTCTGCCCCCAGCGCAGGAAGGTGTAGCGCTCTTGGTTCCGCTCGTATTCGAGTTTGGTATTCTCCGCGAACGATCCGGGCGTCCCGGCGGAATCGACCTGCACGGAGTGGTCGATGACGAGTTCGCACGGCACGAGCGGGTTAATCCGGGCGGGATCACCGCCGAGGGATTTCATCGCGTCGCGCATCGCCGCGAGATCGACGACGCACGGCACGCCGGTGAAGTCTTGAAGGAGGACGCGGGCGGGGGTGTAAGCGATTTCGACGTCCGGCTCGGCCTTCGGGTTCCATTGGGCCAGCGCGATGATATCGGCTTTGGTGACGGCCAGCCCGTTCTCGCAGCGCAGCAAGTTCTCCAACAGGATCTTCAAACAGAATGGCAGGGTACGAACCTTCGGGTAGAGGGCCTCGACCACCGCCAGCTTGTAGATGGTGTGCGCTTTGCCGGCGACCGAGAGGGTCGATTCCGCCCCGAAACTATTCGTCATGTCGATGATCCTGAAACGGGGACGGTTCGTCGGTAACCGCTATTGTGGCCCGACCGGGGCCAGCGGCAACCGGTGGGGCGGCAGAAGCGCGGGGAATGGGGTGTCGGGCCGATGTGGATTGCCGAATCTCCACGACGCCCCGCCGATGTTTCCGCGGTGGACTTCCCCACATTCCCCGAACCCCCTATTGACCTTCGCCGTACCGCGAGCCAACAATGCGGTATTGGGTTCGCTTTGACCCAACGCCCCGGCTCGCACCGGTGAGTGCGAGCCAGCCGGCCCCGCTGCACGGCCGGTTCAGCAACGAAAGGAACGTGCCGAATGTCCTCTTGGATTCTGAAACTCGCGGCGATCTCCGCCGCATTCCTAGCGGGGTCCGCCTCCGGGGCGGACGAAGCGCCCAAACCGCCGCAGGGCTCCTACGTCGTGATCGTCGGCGTGTCGGAGACGGCCGACAAAACCATCCAGATTCGCCCGACAGCAGACGTCGATGCCAAGGCGCTCTTCGACCTCTATACGGACACGAAGTATTCGGACGTCCCCGCCGACCGCGTCGTGCTGCTGACGTCCACCGTGGACGACAAACGCAAATCGCTGAAGTCGACCCGAGCCAACATCCTCAAGGCCGTGCACGAAGCCCTCGCGAAGACGGGCAAAGACGACACCGTCGTGCTGGCGATGTTCGGCCGCGGCGCCGCCGCCGGGGAGAGCACCGTGCTCTTCGCCGCGGACAGCACCTTCAAAGATCGGGCCAAGGACGCGGTGCTCGGCACCGACCTCGAAGCCGAGTTGAAGACCGCGAAGCAACAACGCCTCGCGATGTTCCTCGACATCCACTTCAAGGGATACGACGCGGGGAAAGAGGCGGTCGTCGAACCGAACCTGCGGGACATCTTCAACGGGGTCTTCGGCGGCGAGGAAAAAGGCGAGCAGCCCAATCCGCCCAACCGGTTGCTGATCCTCGGGAACATACCGACGGCCGACCCGTTCACCGTCGGCGAGAACAGCCTGTTCACGGCGACGCTGCTCGAAGCCTTGAAAGGTACGGCCGACATCGAAGGCTACGAACCGGACGGTTTGGTGACGGTCGATGAACTGACCAAGTACCTCGAAAAGGAAATGCTCGAGCAAGCCCGCAAGCTCGGGAAGACAAAGAAGGAGAAGGAATCGCCGCCGTTGATCGTCGGGGAAGAGCTTTCCCACTTCGTGCTCTCGAAGAACCCGAAGGTCACGGAGTCGATCGAGAAGCGTTTGAAAGCGCTCGGCAACTTGGAAAAAGCCGGAAGCCTCACGAAGGAAGTCGCCGCCGAAGGGCATGGCTTGTTGCACCGGATGCCGAAACTGAAGTTGCCGCAGGAACTCCGCAAGCGTTTCCAAGACGTCGCCGACGCGAAGATCACCCCGGAAGTGTTCGCCGCGGAATTCAAAGCGATCAAAGCCAAACGGGTGCTGAGCGCCGACGACGCCGACGAGTTCGCCACCAAAGTCCTGCGCGCGGTCACGGTCGTGGAAGACAAATACGTCAAGAAGACCGTGCCTAGCGATCTGACCGTCGCCGCCATCCGCGGGCTTTACCGCCGGTTGGAAGAGGGGGTCCCCAACGATCTCGAAGCGAAATTGAAGAATGCCAAGGAGTGGAAATCGTCCGACATGAAAGAGGCGCTCAAAGACGCCCGCTTGCAACTCGGCGTCCGCGAGGACATCGCCGGGGACAAAGACGCCGACGCGGCCATCACCATGATGCTCGGCACCTTGAAGGATCCGCACTCTGTCTACTACGATTTCGACACCATCAAAAAGGAAGACAGCCGGCTGCGCGGCAACTTCAGCGGCGTCGGCATCCAGATCCGCGCCGACATCGCCAAGGATGCCATCCTCGTCGTCTCCCCCATCAAAAACAGCCCGGCGTACAAAGCGGGCATCCAAGCCGGGGATTACATCGTCGGCATCAAGCGCGACAGCGACCCCGAAGGCAAGCCGTTGAAGGCCGATGCCCCCAAAGAATTCACGACCAAAGGGATGAAGATCGACCAAGCTCTCGAAATCATCTTGGGCAAAGCGGGCGTGCCGATCACGCTCGTCGTCGAACGGGATGGCGTCGCCAAAGACTGTGTCATCGAGCGCGGCCGGGTGTCGGTCGAAACGGTGCTCGGCGTCAGCCGGAATGAGAAGGACGACTGGAGCTTCTACCTCGACCCGACCGAGCAGATCGCTTACTTGCACCTGACGCAATTCGCTCCTCAGTCCGCGGGCGAAATCGCGGCGGTGATGGAAAAGCTCAGCGCCACCGGCATCAAAGGCTTCGTCCTCGATCTCCGCAACAACCCCGGCGGCACCCTCCAAGGAGCGCTCGACATCAGTTCGCTCTTCATCGAGGGTGGCAAAGTCGTGACGATCCGCGAGCGCGAAGGCGCCGGGGAATCGCTGACCAGCCGGCAGGCCCGCGTGAAGGGCGTCGGGCTGTACACGAAGTTCCCGATGGCGGTGCTCGTCAACGGCGGCAGCGCGAGCGCGAGCGAAATCGTCTCGGCGTGCTTGCAAGACTACAACCGCGCCGTCATCGTCGGCGATCGCAGCTACGGCAAGGGGAGCGTCCAGCAGGTCATGCCGTTCAACCTCACGAAGGGGCAGATCAAGCTCACGACCGCCCGCTACTTCCCGCCGAGCGATAAAAACATCGACAAGTACAGCACCCCCGGCAAACCCGAAGACGAATGGGGCGTGAAGCCGGACAAGAACTACGAAGTGAAAGTCCCCAAAGAGGAAGCCCTCGCGTTCGCCGAATATTTCCGCGACCGCGAGTTGATTCCGAAGAAGGTGGGCGAACCCGCGCCGAAGAAGGAGTACAAGGACAAGCAACTCGACAAAGCCGTGGAGTACGTCCGCGACCAGATCAAGCTGGCGGGTAAAGGGCGGTAACGATCCTTTCCTCACCCCTGACGGGTAGCCTCCATCGGCCCAGGGTCGCCGCCGCGGCGCACCTGGGTCGGAGAGAATCCGGTTCGAGTTCGCCCCCTCAGACCAAATCCGGAATGGTTTCGCCGGGCATCGCACCCCTCCGAATCGGACGTAAAGTGTTGTCGCCCATCGGTTCTACCCGGATTTGGAAATGATTTCGCGGAGGGGTGGGGGGATCTGCGCCGAAACCATTTTCGCCGGGTTGAACTCACGGACTCCTTCGGGGCAAGTGAGTAGCCGTCCGGTTTTTCCACTTGTGACTTGTTTCCGATCCGCACGCGCCTAAACCAACCGTCTTGCGATTCGCTGTGCCCCGGACGGGGCGATCACGAAGGAGTTCCCCGATGGCTCTGCGGTGCACGTTGGCGTTGGCCTTGGCGTTCGGCTTCCTCGCGGGCGCGTCCGCCCAAGAAAAACTGAAGTTCGAGCCGAAGTTCGAGGTCAACAAAGCCTTCTACCAGAAGGTTTCGACCAAGGTCGATCAGGTGGTGAAGGTGCAAGGCGGCGCCGACTTGAACCTCAAACACGAACAAACTTTCCTGTTCAAATGGTTGCCGACGAAGCTCGAAGCCGAGAAGTGGACGGTCAAGCTCACCATCGAAGGCGCGATCCTGAAAGTGGACATCGCCAGCAACCCGGTCAATTACGATTCGACCGCCGAGCAACCCGCCGCGGGGAACAACCCCGGCTTGGCCGACTTCTTCAAGAACCTCATCGGCACCGAATTCACGATCACCTACGGCAAGGGCATGATCGTCGAGAAGGTCGAAGGCCGCGCGGACTTCCTCAAGAAGCTCGGCACCACCAACCCGCAAATGGAAGCGCTGCTGAATAAATTGCTCACCGACGAAGCGCTGAAGGAAATGGCCGACCCGACCGCCGGCCTGATGCCCGGCGCCGACAAGGCCGCTGGAGTCGCCGCGGGCGAAACGTGGGAGAAGAAAACCACCATGCCCCTCGGCCCCATTGGCACCTACGACCGCACCCTCAGCTTCAAATACATCGGCAAGGACACCGAGAAGAAGGATCTCGACAAGGTCGAAGTGACCGCCAAATTGCTCTACAAGGCCCCGGCCGCCGACGCCGATGGCCTGCTCTTCCGCATCAAGGGTGCAACCCTCGATACGGTCGATCCGAAGGCGGGGACGTTCCTGTTCGACTCCAAGACCGGCCAGATCGTCACGGGTACCGTCGCGGTGCGGATGTCCGGCAAGTTGAACGTGACCATCGGCACCACCGAAACCGAAGTGCAGCTCGTGCAGGATCAATCGACGACGCTGGAAACCTCCGACAAGAGCTTCTTGCCGCCGAAGAAGTAACGTTTCAACCGCATTGGAGCCGACACTTGGATCCCGTCAATTTCTACAGTGTCGGCGACGATTTCGGGCAGCTCTCCAACTTCGCACCGTTTCCCATCAATCTCGATGGGGAACGGTGGCCCACCTCCGAGCACTATTTCCAAGCTCAAAAATTCGACGACCCCGCTTATCGTTTGAAGATTCGCAAAGCCAATTCCCCGATGATCGCCGCGACGCTCGGGCGCGATCGAAAACAGAAAATCCGCCGCGATTGGGAATCGGCGAAAGTCGGGATCATGAGCTTCGCGGTTTTGGCCAAGTTCACCCAGCACGAAGAACTGCGCGTACTACTACTTTCGACGGGCGACGCCGAAATCGTCGAGCACACGGAAAACGATGCGTTCTGGGGCGACGGCGGCGACGGCGGCGGCAAAAACATGCTCGGCCAAATCCTCATGCGAGTCCGCGCTTCTCTCCGTGCCGCCGCGACGGCCGATTGAGGTACTCCCATGCGGACAATCGTCCTCGGTTCCCACGGCCAGCTCGGCCGCGATCTCATCCCGCGGTTGCCGGGCGAAGTCGTGCCCTTGACCCGCGCTGACATCGACTTGTCACAACCGCAAGGCATCGCCGAAAGACTCGCCGCGCTGAAGCCCTACACTGTCGTCAACTGCGCCGCGTACAACCTCGTCGACAAAGCGGAGACCGAACCCGAACTCGCTTGGCGCGTCAACGCCACCGGCGTCCGCGATCTGGCCAAGGCTTCGAACTCGGTCGGTGCCCGCTTCGTCCACTTCAGCACCGATTACGTCTTCGGGCTGGATGCCGCGCGCTCGACCCCGTGGTCGGAACTCGATTCCCCCAGTCCGGTGAGCGTCTACGGGGCGAGCAAACTCGCGGGGGAACACCTCGCCCTCGCGGCCAATCCGCGCACACTCGTGATCCGCACCTGCGGTCTGTACGGCGTCCACGGCACCGGGGGCAAGGGCGGCAACTTCGTCGAGACGATGCTCCGCCTCGCGGGGCAGGGCCAACCGTTGAAGGTCGTGGACGATCAGCACTGCACGCCCACGGCGACGACCGATCTCGCCGAAGCGACCGTGAAACTGCTGGCGTCCGACGCGGTGGGTTTGTTCCACATCACCAACGCCGGGGCAACGACGTGGCATCGACTCGCCGCGGAGATTTTCCGTCAGTCGCAAATGAGCGTCGATCTCACACCGATCACGAGCGAACAGTTCAAAGCCCCGGCGCGGCGACCCACCTACAGCGTCTTGGAATGCGGGAAGTTGGCGATGGCGAGCATCGAGATGCGGAGTTGGCAGGAAGCATTGGAAGAGTATTTAAGTTCGAGGAAGTGTCGGCCGTAAGGCGAGCGGCAGCACTTGATTCACCTGCCGCACGGCTTGATCGTGATGTCGTACTTGCGAAGCGACGGCGAGCGCTCCATCCGCGCCTCGTACGGCTCCATCGCCTTCTTCGAGAGTCGGAC
>JANOSQ010000600.1:0-4335 GCA_031415915.1 Fimbriiglobus sp.
CAACCCGGAGGTCGATTTCCACGGGGAGAAGCGGACGAACGCGACGCACCGGAGCCGGACCGACCCGGAGGCGAAGTTGTACCGCAAGGGGTTGGGGAAGGAGGCGAAACTGTCGCACATGGGCCACGCGTTGAACGAGAACCGGCACGGGTTGATCGTGGGGATCCAAGCGACGGAAGCGAATGGCACGGCGGAGCGGACGGCGGCCTTGGAGATGGTGGACGAGTTGCAAGCGAAGCACGGGAGGACGCCGAAGACGCTGGGGGCGGACAAGGGCTACGACAGCGGCGAGTTCTATAGGGAGTTGGAGAAGCGTTCGATCGAACCGCACGTGCCGCTGGTGGGCCGGACACTGTATTCCCGGGATCACAACCGACGAAATCCGCTGACATGGCTCCAAAACGCGTTTCAATCTTGGTGGTCGAGGCGATTGGCCTAGATATCAATTGGATGGAGCCGCTTGACCTCTCGTTCACGGACATAGAATTCGGCAGTGTCGATTCCAGAAGTCGCATTCTCGCTTCCAAACATGGCACAGGCTGCAACTGCGCATTCACCGATGGAACTGTACGATCACTTCACGATGCCAGCCCGCTGGAGCTGCGTTCTATGTTCTTGATTCGTTAAACCGACTTTATCAACAGCGCGAAATGCTTGTACTCAACGTGAGAATGACACGCCAATTTCCATCGAGGCAAGAATGGGAATGCAACTGCCTATCATTCTCTGTGCAATTCTGACACACGCTTCAGATTGTGTAACCGTTCACCGGGTAAACGCCTGAGAATCCTCAATGACCCTGCGCGTACCCCTATCGAGCGGGGGAGGATCCTCGCAGTCGTGAGTCGTATCGAATGCGATCGCTCCGCATTCCACAAACACGCAGTCGAAGCGCTCGAGGGTGACGAGTCCTACCTCCGAGCCGGCGGCATCGCATTGCTTGAAAGAATCGGGTAACCGTTCACCGGGTAAACGCCTAAAATTCAGGGACCTTATCGCTCAATTTCACATATTCGAGTCGAATTTGTCTCAAATATGTATGTTCGGAACTCGAAATCGCCTGAAAAACAACGGCAAAACCCAGTGAACGGTTACGGAATCGGTTCGACCAAAGATGCCGCACTGATCGTCGAGAGGCTGTCGGATTCGGACAAGTCGATCGTGTATGCGGCTTCCAAAACTCTGGCGATCATCGGTGGGCCCAGAGAAGTGGTCGCGATGGAGGCATGGCTATCGGGCCCAGTTTATGCCGAGGACAAACAAATGCGCGCTCAAGTCAAGAAATCCCGGGACGAATTGTCCGAGCGTCTGGCGAAGATACCCAAGCCGCATTGAGTCGCGACAGTTTCAAGAAGCTCAAGTAACTCCATCAACGACCGGACCTTGGACTGCGGAAGAGGAAAAGCACCGCCAAGAGAAACTCATGCGCGAGGGCAAGCTCCTGCCACCGGACAAAGAGAAGAAGTAACACGCCCGCGCGTTGGCCCTTCCGCATTCCCGTCACTCCTCCAACTCCGCCGGGTCCAAGCCCTTCTCCGCTTCGTCGGCCATCGCGGCGAGGGCGGCTTGGATTTCGACGAACGACTCCGGCCGGTTGTTCGCTTTGAACGCCATGCACTTGTGGATCAGCGAGCAAAGCGGGGCCGGGGTCGTCGCCACGATCTCGTTCACGGGCTTGTAAATGCTCTTGTAGGTCCTCTCGGTCATGGGCACGCCGGGCATGTTGGAGATTACCGACGGCGGCAATTTGAACGTCACGAGGCGGTACATCGTGGCGCCGAAGTTGAACATGTCGGTGCGTTCGTTGACCAACTTGTGCGACGCCGTTTCCGGGGCCAAGTACTCCGGCGTCCCCTGCACTCGATCTTTCGGCTCGCCTTTGATCCAAGCCAAACCGTAATCGAGCACCTTCACCGTCGCGCCCCGGCCGAGCATGATGTTGTTCGGCTTCAGATCGGCGTGCAGCACGTTTCGCCGGTGCATGTGCACCATCCCCGCGGCCACCTGCTCGAAGACGCGCAGCATCTTGTGGCGCTTCATCAGCTTGACCTTGTCGAGCGTCTCCCCTTTAACGAACTCGACGAGCAACTTGGCTTTCTTGACCTTGAACAGCCAGTTCTTTTCGGTCTCGAACGCCAGCACTTTCACGAGATTCGGATGATCCAGCATCTGGCCGACGCGGAATTCGTGCTCGGCCTGTTCGAGGAACTTCTTTTCCGCGTCCGTTTCGATGTTCACGACTTTCAGGGCGTATTCGCGGCCGTCTTCTTCCCGGCGGATATGTAAAATACTGCTGTGCGCCCCCGCGCCGAGGGTCGCCAGCACATTGAATTTGCCGATTTGCATGGAAGTCATCCGTCATTCGTTATTCGTTATTCGGGAAAACCGCGATTCGAAATCGTTGTAGGGAGGGGCAATGGCCACGGTCACCTTTCACAATTTGCTAGTCTACCAGTTGGCCGAAGAGTTGTGCGATGCCGTCTGGGAGATCGTCCGCGCTTGGCCACCCTTGGCGAGGGATACCGTGGGCAAGCAAATCGTCCGCAGCGCCGACAGCATCGGTGCGAATATCGCAGAAGGTTCCGGCCGGGGAAGCTATGCGGACAACAGACGATTCATCCGGATCGCGCGCGGCTCGTTCTACGAAACGAAACACTGGCTACGACGGGCTTACACTCGCAAGCTGTTGACGGCGCAACAAACCGAAGCGCTCCGGCCTCTCGTCGACCGCCTCGCTCCGGTGCTCAATGGCTATCTCCGATCCATCGGTAAGAAAGCGGCGACCGATCAAACTCCGAAGGCCGAAGGCCGAAGGACGAAGGACGAATGACTCTCGAAACCAGAATGACTCCCGAATCCAGGGTTCAATCCATTGGCCACGAAATCTTCGCCCGGCTCGACCGGGGCGGGCCGCTGCTATTCTCACGCGGCTGGTGGGACGACAAGCTCATGGGCCTGACCATGGGCAACGAAGCCCTCAAGGTGCAGCTCTTCCGATTCGTCGATACCCTGCCCTACCTCACCGATCCGAATGAAGTCGGCCGGCACCTCCGCGAATATCTGAATGAAGCGCGGGAGCAACTCCCGTGGTGGGTGCGTTCCGGCATCGGCTGGATCCCCGAGACCGGCTTCGCCAGCCGGATGTTGGCCAAGGCCGCCAAGGGGAACGCCGAGACGATGGCCCGGAAGTTCATCGCCGGGTCGAATGTGGACGAAGCCATCGCCGCGGTGCAGGCGATGCGCGAGAAAAACCTCGCCTTCACCATGGATCTCTTGGGCGAAGCGACCATCACCGAAGCGGAAGCGGACCACGTCCAGAAGCAATACTTCGACCTGCTCACGGGCTTGCCGCCGATCATCAACGCGTCGCCGGAGATCCCGATCATCGACCGCGACGATGCGGGGCCGATCCCGCGCGTCAACGTCTCCGTCAAGCTCTCGGCGCTGTTCAGCCAATTCGATCCGATCGACCCCGTGGGAACGTCGAAGGTGGTGCGCAGTCGCCTGCGGCCGATCCTCGCGCTGGCGCGGAAGAACGGGGCGTTTGTAAACTTCGACATGGAGCAGTACAGCTTCAAGGACACCACGCTGCGCATCTTCCGCGAGATCCTCACGGAGCCGGAGTTCCGCGATTGGCCCCACGTCGGCATCGCCATCCAAGCCTATTTGAAGGACACCGAAGCCGACCTGCACGCTCTCTTAAATTGGGCGAAGACCGAGCGGAAGTGTCCCGTTTGGATTCGCTTGGTGAAGGGGGCTTACTGGGATTACGAAACCGTCATCGCCGCGCAGAACGGCTGGCCCGTGCCCGTCTTTACCAAGAAGTGGCAATCGGACGACAACTTCGAAAAGTGCACGACCTTCTTGATGGAGAATCACGCTTGGCTCCGCCCGGCCTTCGGCAGCCACAACATCCGCAGCATCGCTCACGCCTTGGCCGTGGCGGAGCGCCTCGGGGTGCCGAAGCCGCGCTACGAATTCCAGATGCTCTACGGCATGGCCGACCCGATCAAAGAAGTGCTGAAATCGATGGGCTTACGGGTGCGGATCTACACGCCGTACGGGCAACTCCTGCCGGGGATGGCGTACTTGGTGCGCCGGTTGCTCGAGAACACCTCAAACAATTCGTTCCTGCGGCAGGGCTTCACCGAAGGTGTGTCGGAAGCGGTGTTGTTGCAGGCGCCCGCTTCGTTCCGTGAGAGTCACTCGTCATTCGACCTTCGTCATTCGGAAAACGGGGACAGCATGCACGCATCGCAAACGAACGGCCTCATACCGAATGACGAAAGACGAATGACGAATGACTCCTTTCAGAATGAACCCCTGAGCGACTTC
>JANOSQ010000601.1:0-7654 GCA_031415915.1 Fimbriiglobus sp.
CGCATCGATCGGTGCGACTTTCGAGTCGTCCATGACTCCGTCCTCAGAAGATGGGTGACGGGTGAATTGCCCATCGTCTCATGCCGAGCTCGTTTCGGAAACCTCAATTGGGTAGGCTACCTCCTGCCGCTCGCCTTACGGTTCACCACGAACCAGCCGTCGGTCTCGCTGATTTCGGATGTGCTCGCACCGGCGGTGATCCAAACGAACGTCGGATAGCCATACGATTGCGACGAATTGCCCCCTTGCACTTCGGTCACGCTCGTCGTCCAGAAGCGGTCGTTGTAGTCGTAGTCGCTTCCGTTGGCGGAGCCGGCCATGTCTTCCAGGCGGATGATTCCGCCGTCGAGCAGCAGCGAGCGGCGTTGGCCCGCGCTCGCGCCCACGGCCTCCGGATCCATCGAATAGATCAGCGTTTGACCGGCGCACACCACTTTGACATGGCCGGTGATCGCCAATCCCACGGCCTCTCGGGCCGAATTGGCTTCGACGAGGGTGGCGCCGTTGGCATCGGTGGGCAAACTGGAATTGGCTGCGAGCGAATCGGTGGCGGCGGTGTCCCCGGCCACGGTTTCCATCAACTGCACGGCGTACAAAGCCGGCATGACGAGGTCGGGCAACTGCTCCGCGTTCAACTTGACCGACCGGGAACGAACCGTCCGAGGAGGTTTGGCGAGTGCGGCCCAGCGGAGGAAATGCTTGAACATGCCGAGCACTTGGTGGAAGCGTTCTCCCAATTCGACCCGAAGTGCCGGACAGGGTCAAGCAGATTCGCCGGCGATTGTCGGATTCGCGCCGGAGACGACTGTTGAGATGTTTCGTCCAGCGACTTCGCATTCGTTTTATTCGTCCACGCCGGGGTGTGGCACCGCTGGACGAACGAATCGGAGAATCGCACCCCGCTCCGCAATCGGTCTACTTCAAACCTTCACACCGGTGCGGTTGTCTCGGTGGGTGACCTAAGTAGGATGCGCTTCACACCCGCGCCCCCCCGGAACACTCCCCATGCGTTCGCCCCGCACCGCCCTCGGTTTCGCCCTCCTCGCCGGGATGGCCTTGGCTTGCTCCGCCGGTTGCGGGGGCTGCAACAAGTCGGGTTCGGGGGGCCGCATCACCGCCGGCGGCGCGACGTTCGTCGATCCGATCATGCAGAAGTGGGCCGAAGAGTACAACAAGGTCGCGAAGGTCGAAATCGACTACGCCGCCCAAGGCTCCGGCTTCGGCATCAAGCAAACCACCGACAAGAACTTCGCCTTCGGTTGCTCCGATGCGCCGATGAACCAGAAGGAACTCGACGCGGCCAAGGCCGCCGGCGGCGATGTGATCCATTTGCCCGTCACCATCGGCGCCGTCGCCGTCGTCTACAACGTCCCCGGCATCAAGGAGCTCAAACTCACCGGCGATCTGCTCGCCGCCATCTACCTGCGCAAGATCACGAACTGGAACGACCCCGCCCTTGCCCTGCTCAACCCCGGCCTGCCCGACTTGGCCATCGTGCCCGTGTCGCGGGCCGAGGACAGCGGCACCACCAGCATCTTCACCGAGTATCTCTCGAAGGTAAACGCCGAGTTCAAGAAGGAGATCGGAACCAGCAAGAAGCCTACCTGGCCGCAGGGGGGCATCGGCCAGCAGGGCAGCGGCGGCATCGCCAGCCACGTCGCGGCCAACGCCGGCTGCATCGGCTACGTCGAACTCAGCTTCGCCAAGTCGGCCAAGCTCGGCTACGCGAGCATCAAGAACCGCAAGGGGAACCAAGTGACCCCCGAGGCCGCCGCCGTCACCGCCGCCGCCGATGCGGCCTCCGCGGAAAAGCCGACGACCCTCCCCTACACTCTGCACGAACTCACCTTCAGCTTGACCGATACCGACGGCGACAAGGCCTACCCGATCGTCGGCGTCAGCTACGCGCTGCTGTTCACCAAGCCCCCGGCGGACAAAGGCGGCAAGCTGGTCGCCGAGTTCCTCAAGTGGGTCGTGACCGACGGCCAAAAGTTCGCCGTGGAAAAGGATTACGCCCCGCTGCCCGAAGAGTTGCGGAAGAAGTGCGTGGCGCGGTTGGAGAAGGTCGCCGCGGAGTGAGCGCTTGACTCGATGATCGGTCGGCTACGAGCCGGAAGCGTGAGTGAGCGACGTTCGACTCGGAAACGTCGCTAACGCGTCCGGCTCTGAAAGAAACCATCCCAAATCACTTGTGTGACCGAGCACTAGCCATTTCACCGTAACCATATGCTGGGCTTGGCATAGTGGGATGATATCGGAATTGGGAAATGGTTTCGCGGAGGGGTGGGGTAGTTCCCGCCGAAACCATTTTCCGCCGCCCACCGCGGCACCACTTCGGCCAATCCGCGCATTTGCAGGTTGACTTGCGTCCATATACATCTTATTTACACGTGTACAAATTAGTGAGCCGCCTCGCCGGGGATGTCCGATGCCGCTGCGCTACCTCTTCGTCGACATGAACGCCTACTTCGCGTCCGTCGAGCAACTCGACCGTCCCGAGTTGCGCGGCCGGCCCGTCGGCGTCGTCCCCGTGGTCGCCGAGACGAGCTGCTGCATCGCCGCGAGCTACGAAGCCAAGGCGATGGGCGTCCGCACCGGCACCCCCGTCTGGGAGGCCCGCAAGCTCTGCCCCAAAATCGAACTCGTCCTCGCCCGGCCGGAGCGCTACGTCCAGATCCACACCAAGATCGTCAAGGCCGTGGGCCGGTGCATCCCCGTCACGAAGATCCTGTCGATCGACGAGATGACCTGCCGGCTGATGGGGGACGAGCAGAAGCCGGAGAACGCGGCCCGCATCGCCGAATCGATCAAGCGCGAGATCCGCCTCACGGCCGGGGAGAGCCTGCGCTGCTCCATCGGCATCGGGTCGAACACGATGCTGGCGAAGGTCGCCGGCGACATGAAGAAGCCCGACGGGCTCACCTTCCTGCACCCCGGTGATCTGCCGAGGAATTTGTATCCACTGAAGATCACCGACTTCCCCGGCATCGGCCCGCGCATGGAGAAACGCTTCCACCGCTACGGCGTGGTCACGACGGAGCAACTGACGGAGCTGTCGATCGCCGCCCTGAAGGTGGTCTGGGAGAGCAAGGTCCACGCCGAGCGCTGGCACGGCTTGCTGCGCGGCGAAGACGTCCCGGACGCCCCGACGCGGCGGCGCACCATCAGCCACTCGCACATCCTCGCGCCCGATCTGCGCACCGACCTCGGCGCCCGCGGCGTGATGGTTCGGCTCATCCACAAAGCGGCCGCGCGGCTGCGCACTATCGACTATTGGAGCGACCACTTCAGCGCGAGCGTGAGCTACCTCGACGGCCCCGGCTGGGGCGCCGCCGTGCGCATGCCGATGTGCCAAGACACGCTGAACCTGCTGATGATCTTCTCGAAGCTCTGGGAGGAGAAAGGGATGGTCGGCCGCACGCCGCTGAAGGTGGGGATGTGCTTGGCCGGCCTGACGCCGACGCACTTCGCGACGCCGTCGCTCTTCGAGCAAGACCGCCAATTGACGGCGCTGTCGCACGCGATGGACAAGGTGAACCGCACCTTCGGCCGCAACGCGGTCCACTTCGGCACGCTCTTCGGCGCCGAGGACAGCGCACCCGTGCGCATCGGCTTCACGAACATTCCGAAGTTCAACCCGGCGTTCACGTGAGGGCGCTTCGACTATACTCGGGTCATGAGAATACTCGTGACCGGTGCCACGGGCTTGATCGGCCGTCGGCTCATTTCGCAGTTGCTCCGCCGCGGCGAGATGGTACTGCCGTTGTCGCGGAAACCGATTCCGAGCGGGTTCTTCGGCCCCGGTTCGTGCGAGCCGGTGGTCGGCGATCCGACACGGGCCGGGCCTTGGAGGGACGCCCTGGCGACGTGCGATGCGGTCGTGCATTTGGCGGGCGAACCGATCTTGGGGAAGCGCTGGAACGACGCGGTGCTGAAGGAACTCCTCGACAGCCGGGTCGAAAGTACCCGCCTGATCGCCGAGACACTCGCCCGGCATCCGAAACGCGCGGATGGTTCACCGAAAGTGTTCGTCTCCGGCTCGGCCGTGGGTTATTACGGCGCGAATCCCGGCGCGGGGGAACAGCGAGAAAGCTCCCCGCCCGGCTCGGATGCGCTGGCCCGGATTTGCATCGCGTGGGAATCGGCCGCGGAACCGGCCGCACGGGCCGGGGTGCGGGTCGCCCACCCGCGGACGGGGATCGTGCTCGACCCCGAGGGCGGCGCGCTGCCGACGATGGTGCGGCCGTTCAAGCTCTTCGCCGGCGGCCGCATCGGTTCGGGGAAGCAGTACGTGCCGTGGATCCACCGCGAGGACATGACCGGGTTGCTGCTGCACCTCCTCGATACCGCCGGGTGCCGGGGGGCCTTCAACGCTTGTGCGCCGAATCCGGTGACGAACGCGGAGTTCGGCGCGGCGTTGGGCCGGGTGCTGCATCGGCCGAATTGGTTGCCGGTGCCGCGATTCGCCATCCGCGTCTTGCTCGGCAAAGTCGCGGACGTCGTCGTCGGGGGCCAACGCGCGATTCCCACGAAGTTGCTGGAGTCCGGGTTCGCTTTCCGATTCGCGGATTTGGAAAAGGCACTCGGGGAACTTCTATTGCACCCGGCCGATCATAAGCCAGACCCCACCCCCTAACGATTCGGAGTGCCCCATGCGTTCGCTCGCTCTCCTCCTCTTGATGGCATCGCCCATGCTCGCCGCCGACAGCCCGATCGCCCCCGGCGCCAAGCTCGTGAAACTGGCCGACGGTTTCAAGTTCACCGAAGGCCCGGCCGTCGACGCCGAGGGGAATGTCTACTTCACCGATCAACCCAACGACCGCATCCACGTCTGGAGTACCGAGGGGAAGCTGAGCACGTTCTTGGAACCGGCGGGTCGATCCAACGGCTTGTGCTTCGACGCCGACGGGAACTTGTGGGCCTGCGCCGATGGCAAGAACGAGCTTTGGAAGATCGACGTGAAGACGAAGAAGGCGACGGTGGTGCTCGACAAGCACGCCGGGAAATTGTTCAACGGCCCCAACGATCTGTGGGTTCGGCCCGATGGCGGCGTCTACTTCACCGACCCGTTCTACAAGCGCGATTACTGGAAGCGCGGCCCGGAAGAGCAAGACAAACGCGGCGTCTACTTCCTGAGCGCCAAGGGCAAGCTCGACCGCGTCGACGCCGACTTCGGGATGCCCAACGGCATCGTCGGCACACCGGACGGCAAGACGCTGTATGTGGCCGACATCGGCAAGTCCAAGACGTACCGCTACGACATCCAAGACGACGGCGCACTGAAGAACCGCAAGCTCTTCTGCGAGTCCGGCTCGGACGGGATGACGCTCGACGACGCGGGCAACGTTTACCTCACCGGGAAGGGCGTGCTGATCTTCGACAAGGACGGCAAGAAGATCGGCGCCATCGCGATCGAGGGTTGGACCGCCAACGTCTGCTTCGGGGGCAAAGCCATGAAGACGCTCTTCATCACGGCCGGGAAGAGCCTCTACTCCATGGAGATGACGACCAAGGGCGCGGCGAAGCAGTGAAACCGCTGGTTCCGCCGCGGCCCGCCGGATAGCCTGTCCCCACGATCAGCCCGAGTCCCGCATCGGAGGAGCCAGCGTGGCGTCGATCCGCATCACCCGGTACGAAGTCCAGAACAACCTGCTGCCGTCGGTTTGCGTCGTCACCGGCGAACCGACGACCGACGTGAAACGGCACACCTTCCGCTGGACGCCGCCGTGGGTCGGCATCCTCATTCTCGGCGGCGTATTGCCTTACGTGATCGTCGCGATGATACTCCGCAAGGACATCACCTTCGACGTGCCGATCGCCTCGCGGAAGAAAGGTCACTGGCTCTGGCGGCAGTTGTTCGGCATCTTCGGCGTGCTGGGATGCATCGGGCTGGTCGTCGTCGGGATCGCCCTGGCGAATGGCCCGGGCCAGCAGCGCCAAGGCCCGGACATCGGCTTGTATACGGCGGCCGGGGCCGGCGTCGGTTTGCTGTTGGTTCTCGCGGGCGCTGTGATCTTGCAATTCACGAGCGTGCGACCGAAGGAAATCACCGACGAGGACATCACCCTCACCGGCGTCCACGAAAACTTCATCGTGGCGATGGAAGAAGACCGCGAGCGGGACGAGGAAGAAGAAGAGGAACGCCGGGCCGCCAAGCGGGAAGCGAGCCGGGAACCCGTGCAGCGCCGCGCCCGCCGAGACGACGATCAGGAACCCCCGCGGGCCCGGCGGATCCGCGACGACGATTGAACTTCACCCGATCACCTTCAGGCCCGCCCAACGGGCGATGCGGGCGAGGCGCCACACCGCTCCGGTTGCCGCGAGGAACCAGAATGGCATCGAGAGGGCCGACTCGATGCCGAGCGCGGCGACGGCCGCGATTCCCACAAAGGTGAACTGTTCCGGCCGCACGCGGCGACCGCCGAACACCACGAGCACCGCTGTCGCGACCATTCCCGCCAATCTCAACGCATCGCGCCACGGCTCGGAATCCGCGGTCGCCGGCGACTCGGGCATACTCGTCACCGCAGGCACTTCGGCTGGCGGAACCGCAGGGGGTGGCGGTACTTTGATGGGCCGGCCCGACGCGGAAGCCGGTTTCGGGATCGGCCGGGCCACGAACTTGACGGCGGGAGTCGGATCCGCTTCGGCGAAAACGACCCATTCGTCGGGGAGCGAAGACGGCTTCGCGCTCAGTCCATCGACCGGCAGGAACTGGATCATCCAGCCGGGGGCGGGCCGGACGCGGTACACTATCGGCTCGGCGAGTTTAGCCACGGAACTCGGCCATCGCGGCGCGGGCAATTCGACGACGGTTTCGCCGTCGAGTGCGGTCGGGAGTTGTCCCGCCCAGCGCACGATCGCGTCCGCACTCGGTTGGGTGAGCCAGACTTGAACGCGCGAACCGCTCCGCGACCACCCGGCCAGATTCGGCGCCCAGACATCTTGCAGGATCAGCCCTGTCGGAAGGTCGAATTCGACCGCCCCCGATTCCCGCGCCGCCACCCGCATCGCCCCTTCGACTCCGATTCGCCGACCGATCGTGTAGATGACCTCGGCCGCGAGCGGGAGGAACGGCGGATTCGATAGCAAGCTCGGTCGGAATTCGGTCGCTTTTCCAGCGGCCCGGCGCACGACCCGACCCGGTGGCGATTTCGCGAACTGGAACTCGGGCACCTTTGCGAATTCCCGCGCCGCGGCGTCGGCCGGAAAATCGATCGCCCCGCTCACGGCGAGGCTTTCCGATTTCAGGCCGTTCAGCCGAACCGCGTGGAAGCTATCCCGCTCCACTTCGGGTACGTCGGCGGCGCGCGGGAACGCCAGCACCGGTTTCGCGTTCGGCAGTCGGGTGGAGTCGCCCCGCACGATCAAAGTGAAACGGCCTTCCAGCGGGGTTTGCAACCCGATGTCGAGCGCGGAAAAGCCGTTCGATGCGGGGCCGAGTTTCCAACTGCGGATGCCCGGAAGTCCGGGCGTGCCCTCCGCCGATTCGAGACTGAGGCGGCCGGGAGTGACGTGCTCGGGCCATTCGATTTTCAACGAGCTGACGGTGCCGCCGTCGACGCGGTACTGCCACGCGGCCGTCAACGTCGATCCGGATTCGGCGAGGTCCCAAACGGCGCCTTCCTTCACGGCGAGTGTGGCTTTGGCCCCT
>JANOSQ010000602.1:0-9118 GCA_031415915.1 Fimbriiglobus sp.
ACGACTTGATGAACGGCTTCAACAGGTCGAAGCCCGTTTCGAGCGACTTGTCGATCAGATCGGTGCCGTTTGAGTTCCACGTCACGCCGACGGACTTGTGCCCGCAAGCGTCCATGATGGCCCGCATGTTCTTCGGCTCCGATGTCGGGTTGCCGTGGACTTCGACCCAGATTTCGAGGCCGAGGTCGCCCGCGGCTTTCCCGCAGTCTTTGAGCGCGTTGCCGATCTGCGCGCAGGCTTGTTCCACGGTTTGGCCTTTGGCGACGCCGTTGGGGCGAACCTTGACCCCCGTGCCGCCGAGATCCTTGACGAGCCCGAGGAAATTCTTGCAGTCTTCGATGTTTTTCTTGACCACGGCTTCGTCGGCGGAATGGAACTCGCAAACGCTCCCGCTGCCCCAGAAGACGACCCCGGCATCGGCGAATTGTTGTTTCACCTTCTTGCGCGCATCGGCGTTGAGCGACGGTTCGACGCCGTGTTTGTGCGTCGTCCGGCATTCCACCGCGGCGATGCCGACCTTCTTGCAAGTGCTCAGGATCGTGGGCAGATCCCACGTCGCCGGGACGTTGTAGGTGACGAGCCCGAGCTTGAATTGCACCCCTTCATCTTTGGCTTGAAGCAGCCAAGGCGAAGCGACGGCCGCGGCGCCGGCGGCGAGGAAAGTGCGGCGATTCAACATGGAGAAACTCGTTGGGGTGGGAACGAATGAGGATTCTACCACAGACTCTCCGTGTGTCCCGAGAATGCCCGAATAATCGAAGACCGCGGACGGTCTGATACAACAAGAGTGGATCCAACGACCACCGCCCTCGCCAAATCAACCCGGAGCCGATTCGATGAAAGCGCTGTTGATGACCGCCGTGGCCTCCGCGATTGCCTGCGCGGCCTGCTACGCCGAAGACAAGCCCAAAGGAGAGAGCAAAGTGAGCGGCCCCCTCGAATTCAAAATGGACGGACTCGACGGCAAGGAAGTCGACCTGGCCAAGTACAAAGGCAAGGTGGTGCTGTTCGTGAATGTCGCCAGCCAGTGCGGCTACACCAAGCAGTACACCGGCCTGCAAGCGATCTACGAAAAGTACGAGAAGAAAGGGTTCGTCGTCATCGGCGTCCCCGCGAACAACTTCGGCTCGCAAGAACCGGGCACCAACGAAGAAATCGCGAAGTTCTGCAGCTCCAAGTACAGCGTCACCTTCCCGATGCTCGGCAAGGTCTCGGTCAAGGGCAAGGATCAAACCCCGCTCTACGCGTTCCTCACGTCGAAGGAAACGAATCCGAAGTACGCCGGCGAGATCGGCTGGAACTTCGAGAAGTTCCTCGTCAACAAGAAGGGCGAAGTCGTCGGCAAGTTCAAGCCGGGCGTCGCCCCGGAATCGGACGAGCTGACCAAAGCCATCGTAGCCGAACTCGACGCGAAGTAACGGATCGAGCCGGATGCCCACAAGACCCGCGACGGCGTCGCGGGTCTTGTCGTTGGCACTCCTCCGTGCAAGGATGGTGCGATGCACGAACTCTTCGACCACACCGCCGACCTCGGTTTCCGCGTCCGCGCGGCCGACCTGAACACCCTCTTCGCCGAAGCCGGGGAGTGCCTGCTCGCGTCGATGGTGGACGATCCGGCTTCCGTAAAACCGGTCGAATCGCAAAAGCTGTCGATCGACGGCACCGACCGCGAATTCCTGTTGTTCGACTGGCTCCGCGAGTTGTTGAACCGATCCGACGAAGCGCGGATGCTCTGGTGCCGATTCGATGTGACTGTGACGCCCCAAGGCTTGACCGCGACGATTTCGGGTGAACCTTTCGACCCGGCCCGGCATCTGCTCAGTCGGGAAGTGAAAGCGATCACCTACCACGGATTGAAGATCGAAGAAGTGGAAGATGGGTTCTTGGCGGAAGTCATCGTGGATATTTGACCGTGACAAATCGAACACGGATGACACGGATCGAAGGCGGGATGAAGAGGATCTGAGAAGAACAGATTTATTCAGATCCTCTTCATCCTGCTTTATCCGTGTCATCCGTGTTCCTCTGAGTCCGAGGTTTGAAATGGCCAAAGGCATATTCAGCGGGCCGCTCGAACAGATCGACGCGAACTCGTACCGCATTCCGAAATCGTATCGCACCGACATGCGCGTCGACGGGATCGTTTTCGCCAACGCGCGGTTGATGGAGTCGATCCGCAACGACCAGGCCCTCGACCAAGTGGCGAATGTCGCCACGCTGCCGGGGATCCAAGTCGGCAGCTTCGCCATGCCGGACATCCACTGGGGCTACGGCTTCTGCATCGGCGGCGTCTGTGCCACCGACCCGGCCGAGGGGGGCGTGATCTCCCCCGGCGGCGTCGGCTACGACATCAACTGCGGCGTTCGCTTGGTGAAGACGAACTTGTTCCTCGACGACGTGAAGCCGCACCTGCGCGAACTCATCAAGGCCCTCTTTTACACCGTGCCCGCCGGTGTGGGCAAGAGCGGCAAATACAAATTCGACGCGGTCGAGACGCGGAAACTCATGGGTGAAGGCGTCCGCTTCGCCATCGACCGTGACCTCGGCGTGCCGCAGGATTTGCTCCACACCGAGGCCAACGGGCACATCGACGGGGGCGATCCGGCCGAAGTCAGCGACCACGCCGTCAAGCGCGGCAGCGATCAGTGCGGCACTCTCGGCAGCGGCAACCACTTCCTCGAAGTGCAGGTCGTCGATCAGGTCTGCGATGCCGAGGTTGCCGCAGCGTTCGGGCTGGAACTGAACCAAGTCTGCGTGATGATCCACTCCGGATCCCGCGGCCTCGGTTACCAAGTCTGCGACGACGCCCTCGCCGCTTTCCGAAATGCCCCCGGCAAATACGGCATCGTGCTGCCCGATCGCCAGTTGGCCTGCGCCCCGGCCGATTCCCCCGAGGGGAAAAAGTACATCGCCGCGATGCGCGCCGCCGCGAACTTCGGATTCACCAACCGGCAGTTGCTGATGCAGCAGACACGCGAAGTCTTCGCCGGGGTCTTCGGTCGCCCGTGGGCCGACCTCGGCATGGATCTGCTCTACGACGTGGCCCACAACATCGCGAAGCTCGAAGAGCACGTCGTCGATGGGAAGATCAAAAAGGTCTGGGTTCACCGCAAAGGGGCGACGCGAGCGTTCCCCGCGGGTCACCCGGAGTTGCCGGAGGCGTTCCAGAAAACCGGCCAGCCCGTCATCATCCCCGGCGATATGGGTCGGGCCTCGTGGGTGCTCGTCGGCCAACCGGGGAGCATGGAGCGCACCTTCGGCACGACCTGCCACGGGGCCGGCCGCGCGATGAGCCGCACGGCCGCGGTGAAGGACGCCGTGGGCCGGCGCATCGACAAGGAACTCGAAGCGCGCGGCGTGATCGCGATGAGCAGCAGCCGGCAGGGCTTGGCCGAAGAGCAGCCGAAGGCCTACAAGAACGTGGACCACGTCGTGGAGGTCGTCCACGACGCGGGCCTGAGCAAGAAGGTCGCTCGGATGCGACCGATCGGCGTCATCAAGGGTTGACGGTTCAGGCGGCCGGTGTGAGTTCGATCAGTTCGACGGTCATCAGTTTTCCGGTGGCCGGGATGAGTGTCTCGGACTTGAGCAGTCCGCCTGGCACTTCGTCACTCGCCCAGACAGTCGACACGACTTCGCCGGCCTCGTTGCGGTCTTTTCCGCGGATGACGTCGGCTTGATAGGTCTTGCCCGCGACCGTGACCGGTTCCGGTGTGCCCTTCGGTACGGAATCCACTTTCACATTGTCTTGGAGGTAGAAGTACCGCTGAATCGTCTGCTTCACTGGGAGCGTGTCCATTTTGACGCCGTCGAAGCGGGTGCCGGTCAAATGGGTTTCGACGACCGCGTGCTCGGCCGTCAATTCCAATAGCTTGCTCGTCGTCACTTCGATGGTCTTGGCCGGGTTTCCTTTTTCCTCGGTGACGGTGCGCTTCACCATCGCGGTGCCGGGTTTGAACTTCGCCCAGCGGGTGTATTCGACGAATTCCGTCTTGACGCCGGTTGCGGGCGGCGGGGGCTGTCGCGACCGTGGCTGTCGGCGACTTCCCACAGCCGGCCAGAATGACGATCCCGGTCACGAAGAGAATTGGGAGAATGCGACGTGTCATTGGCTGTCTCGGGGTACGGAAACGGGACAAAGTGCCGCGCGGGGTTCCCTCGGAACCCCGCGCGTACGGCGGACTCGGGTGGTCACTTCGCTTTCTTACCACCGACGATCTTCCCTTGGCTTTCTTCACCTTCGACGCGGTCGTCTTCGGCTTTCATTTGCGCTTTTTCTTCGTCGGTCAATTGGCGGCCGTCGATCTCGGTTTTGCCCCCGCCGCAGCCGGCGGCGAAGATCGAGGCCCCGACCACGGAGCAGAGAATCAGAGTGCGCATCGCGATTGCTCCCGTTCGGATTAGAGTTGGCTGGCGTCGAATGTTTGACCGTCGTCGATGACGATGGCCCGCATGTACGAGAGCGGATCGACACCGAAGCGGATGAAGCGCACCGAGCCGTCGCCGTACACCGCGTTCATGCCGCCCGTATGGGCCGACCCGAAGTAGCGCCGCCAGACGGTGCCCCCGGAGCTGTTGACCGGGATGTTCCCGGCATCCGTGTCGTGCAGGGGTGGGAAATGGTAGCGGATGTTATCTTCGTCCCAACCGCTGTTGTTCCAGCGCTCGTTGTCTCCGCCGTCGGTCCCTTGCCGGGTCTTCGGCAGAGCCTTCTCGGCCACCATGATGCTGTTCGAGAGACCGTCGGTGGCATCGGCGATCCGTCGGCGGGCGCCTTGGCCCGGCCAGACGAGCATCCCTTTGCGACCGCCGAAGTTGCCGAAATTCTCCAGCGTCCGCTCGTTTCGGCGCGGCGCCAAGCCGAGAGGGGCGGGGGGCACATCGCCGAATCCTTCGTGCATTTCGCCTTGGTAGAAGCCCGCCGAGCCGGCGTAGTCCGACCGCGCGGCGATTCCGTAGACGGTCGGGGCGCGGCGGGTCGGGCAGAAGTACGTCTTGATCGCTTGCAAGGCGACGTCGTTTTCGCCGCCGTTGTTCGTCACGTTCGGCCAGAAGGGCGGGTCGTCGCGACCGAGTTTGTAGACGTTGTCTTGTTCGATGTAAGGCAGGATTTGGTACATCCAGTTCCAACCACTACGGGTGGCCGCACGACAACACGTCGAGCCTTCGTACTGGGTCGGGGCTTCGCCGTAGTTGTAACCGGCCGGGTTGGGGGCGCCGCCCGTGGTGATCGCCTTGGGATCACCGTCCAACCCGCCCGTGGGGAAATATTGCAGGGCGCTCTCGTGGTTGTGGAACGCGAGGCCGATTTGCTTCAGGTTGTTGCTGCACTGCATCCGAGCGGCCGCTTCGCGGACTTTTTGAACCGCCGGGAGCAGCAGGCCGATCAGGATCGTGATGATGGCAATGACCACCAGCAATTCGATCAGCGTGAACGCGGATCGACGCGCAGAGGGATTCATCGGGTGGACTCCGGTGGGGAAAAGCATCGACTCGGGGGAGCCGACGCGAACAGGTTAGAAATCGGCCGGGTAGAACTCGCGAAGCCGGGGTGAAAAATCCAAGGCATCCGGCGAATTGGATGCGTCGCGCCATTTCCCGGTCGGACGGGTGCCTTTTCGGTTGCGGAACGCGGGCGCGGCTTCCATAATGCCACTTCCCGACGAGGAGACGTCCGGGTTGATCGATCCCGCGGGCAACCGGCGACCCGCGGGGCGGCTGAGCACCAGCCGCGTCGGCTTCGCCTTCTCAATACTGAAGATCGGCCCGTTGCTCCCCCGGCCCGCTGACAGCGGGATGACACCCAGGACTTCGACCCACCCCCGGCGGTGGAATCCAATCCCCGGAGACCTTGCGATCGCGGCGATACCGCCGGTTCGACCCAAGTAGGCAACGGGCCACCGAAAGGAATGGCCCGATGAACGATTATGTCCTCGGTGGGTTGGTTCTCGCCAACTTGCTGATTGTCGGCGGGGGGCTTTTCGCCATTCGCCTGATGCTTCGCCAGCGCCCCGCGCCGATTCGCGAAGAGTCGGCCTCCCCGACACGGCTCGCGGAAACCGCCGCCATCGACCCCGCATTGGTTCGCCAAGCTGAAGCGCAGATGAAAGAAACGGTTCGCCAATCCGAAGTCCAAGCCAAAGAGGTCGTCCGCCAAGCCGAGTCGAAATCGCGTGAGATGCTCGAACAAGGCCGCCGGGATGCCGACCGCATCGTGAAGGAAGGCGAGTTCAAATTGAAGGACGACGCGTTCAAACGGCGCGAGGAGATCACCCGCGAATTCGAGAAGACGCGCAACGAATTGAAGGACACCGAACGCCGCCTGGAGAAACGCGAGGACACCCTCGACGGCCAGCAAAAAGAACTCACGGAGAAGAAGAAGACCCTCGACGGCCAAGTCAAGAAAGCCACCGATCAAAAGGACGTCTTCGACAAGAAGACCAAAGATCTCGAAGTCTTGATCGAACAGGAAACCAAGACGCTGCAAAAGCTCTCGGGGCTAACGCGCGAGCAAGCCGAGAAGCAACTCCTCGAGCGGATCGAGCACGAACTCGCCGAAGAAGTCGCGACCCGCATCCGCCGTTCGAACGAGAGTTGCCAGCAGCAAGCCGAGGGCAAAGCCCGCGAAATCCTCGCCACGGCGGTGCAACGCTACGCCTCCGCGCACACCGCCGAGGCCACCGTCAGCACCGTGGACATCCCCAGCGACGACATGAAAGGGCGGATCATCGGCCGGGAAGGGCGGAACATCCGCACCTTCGAGAAAGCCACCGGGGTCGACGTGATCGTCGATGACACCCCCGGCGTCGTCGTGGTCTCCGCGTTCGACAACGTCCGCCGGGAAATCGCCCGCATCTCGCTCTCGAAGCTGATCCTCGACGGCCGGATTCACCCGACCCGCATCGAGGAAATCGTCGCCGAGACGCAGAAGGAAATGGATGTGACGATCTTGGAGATCGGCCGCAAGGCCGTGATCGAACTCGACATCGCGCTGCCGCACGACAAGATTCTGCAACTCCTCGGCCGTTTGCGGTTCCGCACCAGCTACAGCCAGAACGTCCTACTGCACAGTATGGAAGTCGCGCATCTCAGCGGAATGATCGCTTCGGAACTCGGCCTGAATGCGCAACTCGCGCGGCGCTGCGGGCTTCTCCACGACATCGGCAAGGCCGCCGACCACGAGATGGAGGGGGGCCACCCGAAAGTCGGGGCCGAACTCGCCAAGCGCTACGGAGAGACGAGTCCGGAGGTGTTGCACGCCATCGTCGGCCATCACGACGACATCACCGTGGACCACATCTACACCGTCATCGTGGCGTCGGCGGACGCCATCAGCGCCAGCCGACCCGGCGCCCGCCGGGAGACGCTGGAGAAGTACGTCAAACGGATGGAAGCGCTCGAAGCGGTCGCCTGCGGCTTCCCCGGCGTCAGCGCCGCCTTCGCCATCCAAGCGGGCCGCGAACTGCGCGTCATCGCCAACGCCCACGAAACGACCGACGCCCAAGCGCTACAGATCTGCCGCGACATCGCGCGGTCCATCGAGCAGGAGTTGGATTACCCCGGCGAGATCAAGGTGACGGTCATCCGCGAGACGAGGAACGTGGAGATGGCGAAGTGATGCTGAGTTGGCGAAATCGCGCGGCTCACGCGATCCTCAGCCCCCGGCAGGTCTCCTCGTAGGTCCGTTCCAGTTCCAAAGGCACATACTTCGAGTCGCTGATCCAGAGGGGCAGGGTGGGCAGCGGTTCACCGACCGCGAGGCCATGTTCCCAAGCTTGCACGCGGTGGCGATCGCGGTAATGGAATGACCGGCACGACACCGCGTAAATTGGATCGGCCGCAGTCGCTGGCGGTTTCGCCCCGATCCGCTCGGCCAAAGCCGCATAGAGGTTCGCCGAGCGAGTCGTGACGGGATCGACGATCACCACGCAGACGCCTTGCTGGAGCATAGCGTGGCACTTCGAAACGAATTCTTCGCGCGAACTCGGCCGATCCTTATTCCGGGGACTGACGATCTCGACCGCGGCGACCAGGCGCCGCCCCATCGACTCGTCGTAGATTCGCACTTCGTATTCGGGTGGCGTGAGTTCTTCGGTATCGAGCAAGAGCGTCGGCGCGGCCGCCTCCCACGCCAGTGCAGAATCGGCAACGTCCTCGATTTCGCGGCCGTTGTCCATTTCGAACGCGCCGGTATCGACCTCGACGAGTGTGCCGAGATGGATCTTCACCCCGCTGCGGTATTGTGGCGGAAGAATCGCGTTGAGACGCACGGCCATAATCCCAGGCCAAAGCCCGTGGATTTCTTCCCAGGATGCCAATCTCATGTCGGGCGGCCGAAAATGATCGCGGAGGGGCATCGGTGTCTCCTTTCCGGCTATTGTAGAGACTGTTTCGTTCACCGGTTGGCAGGACCGCGACGCATGTCCCACACCCCCATCGATGCCGTGTACGACGAACTCCGGGCGCTGGCCGCGCACCGGCTCGCCGACGACCCGGCCGGGTGGTCGCTCGGGGCGACGGCGCTCGTCCACGAAGCGTATCTGAAACTGCACGGTCGGGCGCTGTGGGAATCGGATCGCCACTACTTCCACGCTGCGGCGCAGGCGATGCGACGGATTCTCGTCGATCGCGCCCGCGCTTCCAAGGCCGAGAAGCGCGGCGGGGAAATGTCCCGCGATTCACTGTCGGATGTCGCGGGTGCGCCGATCGATTACGTTGCCCTCGACGACGCCTTGACCGTTCTCGCCGCCGAGGATCCGGCCGCTGCCGAACTGGTGCACCTCCGATTCTTCTCCGGCCGGACGCGCGATGAGTCGGCCCGTCTCCTCGACATTTCCCCCCGTCAAGCGGATCGGCTCTGGGCGTTCGCCAAAGCGTGGCTCTTCGAGCGACTTTCGGAAAAGTGAAAATTGTTGGCGCGGATCGACCGCGAATCTCGCATTCTGGTCAAACGCCCCGGAGAGTTTGCCATGCCGAGCGACCGCGACCTATTTCAATCCGCAATCGACATCCCCGATGCCGGTGCTCGCGTCGAGTATCTTTCCGCCAACGCGCCGGACTCGGAACAGCGGGCGCGCATCGAGCGCTTACTGGCCGCTCACGCCGCCGCGGGGGGGTT
>JANOSQ010000603.1:0-4469 GCA_031415915.1 Fimbriiglobus sp.
CTTTCTTGTCTTTCACCGCGGTGTAGATGAAATCCTTCTCGTTGCCGGGGTCGCCGGCGACGTACATCTGCGTCACGAGCAGTTCCTTGTTCCCCTTCTTGATCTTGAAGTGGATGTGCGGCGTTCGGCCGGGGTAGGGCACCGGTTTGATCGTGCGGAAGTAGTATTCGCCCGTCTTCCCGGTCAGGAAGCGGCCGAAGCCTTGGAAGGCTTTGTCTTGCTGCTTCTGCTTGCCCTTGCTGTCTCCGGTGTGCAGGTAGACGCCGTTGCCATCGCACTGCCAGATTTCGACGACGGCCCCCGTGAGCGGGTTGCCCTTGGCGTCGACAATCTTACCCGTGAGGTGGGAGATCTCTCCGACGGCCGGGGTCGTTTTGTCGTTGATGTGGATCAGGTCGTTGTCGGTGTCGAGCGGGAGTTTGTCCGGGTAGAACGGGCCTTCGGTCTGCTTCGGGGTCTTGGTCAGGTCCTCGGCGAAGGCGCCGGGGACGAGCCAGTATGCCGCGGGGAGGGCGATGCCAGTGGCGAGGAAATGGCGGCGGGACGGGGACATGGAAAGCTCCGTTGGGGATGAATTCATTGCGGACGTAAGCCGTATTGGTGATGCTTCATCGTATAGATGACGACGACGCTCGATCCGCCAAACACTTCGTACTGCACGGTGATCGGGTTCGAGATAAAAATGCGTTCGTTGCCATCGCGCGATTCACCGACATCTGCCGGCTCGGACGAGAGTCGGAGTTCGATCTCCGACAGAGCGTAGTCGATCCGCGCGGTGTTGCCGCGCAGTTCCAATTCCATGAAGGCGAACTGCTCGATCAGAGGGATGAGATGTTCGCGCCAGTGGAGTTTGAAGGTCACTGCCGAGCCTCGTAATCAGCCCGTACTCGGGCAACTGCCGCCAGCATATCGGCCGTCGTGACCACGCCATTTTCGGCAACATCTCTGCGAGCGTCCTCGAGCGATTCATGTTCGAATGCCCAATTGGCCCGTTCGATGGCTTCGCGGTAATACTCGATAGCCGGCACAAAGAGGCCGACCACTCGTCCCCGTTCATCCACCAATTCCGCCCGCTTATTCAGTCTGCTCCGTGTTTCGCTATCGAGAACAACACGTTCCATGTTCATCACCTCCTCGCTATAGTTGGGAATATTCTACCTCCCGACGAAAACGCCCGCCAGACCTCCGGCGGGCGTCTCATCACTTCAGTAGTCTCCACTCACTTCACGAACAGCATCTCGCGGTACGTCGGCAGCGGCCAGAGGTCGTCGGCGACCATCGTCTCCAGTTTGTCCACGACCGTCCGCAGCTCGACCATCTTCGGCAGCACGGTGTCCCGAATTTGCTTGGCGTGGGCGTAGGCGTCGCCGTGGGCGTCGTGCCCGTGGGCCGATTCCAGGGCGGCCAGTGACGCTTGGAACGCGGTGATCGTCGCGGTGAGATCTCTCAAATGCGCGAGCTGGGAGGCGTTGTCCACGCCCGCCGCTTTGGTCGCGTTGACGGACGACGCCACTTCCCCTTGGTAGCGCAGCGCCGCGGCGAGCACCATCGTCTTCGACATCGACACCATGAGGTTGGCTTCGATGTTGATCGTCTTGACGTAGCTCTCGCAGAAGATCGTGTAGCGCGCTTGCAGCTCGCGCTCGGTGAAGACCTTGTACTTGCCGAACAGTTCGACCGAATCCTTGCGGATGATCACCGGGATCGAATCCACGGTGTTCTTCAGGTTCGGCAGGCCGCGCTTCTCGGCTTCGCTGTGCCATTCTTCCGAGTAGCCGTCGCCATTGAAGATGACCTTCTTCGACTCCTTCAAAATCCCCGGCAGCAGATCTTGGATCGCTTTGTTCAACGACTTCCCGGCCTTCGTGCCCGTTTCCAGCTCCGTGGCGATGAAGTCGATCGATTCAGCCACGATGGTGTTGAGCACCGTGTTCGGCCCGGCGATGCTGAAGGAGCTGCCGACCGCGCGGAACTCGAACTTGTTCCCGGTGAAGGCGAAGGGACTGGTGCGGTTGCGGTCCCCCGCGTCGCGCGGCAGCTTCGGCAACACGCTCACGCCGACTTCCATGAAGCCGCCCTGTTTGGTGCTCTTGAGCGCCCCGGCTTCCAATTGCTCCATGACATCTTGGAGTTGATCGCCGAGAAAGATGCTCATGATGGCCGGCGGGGCTTCGTTGGCACCGAGGCGGTGGTCGTTGCCGGCGCTGGCGACCGTGACCCGGAGCAGTTCCGGGTATTTGGCCACGGAGCGGATCACAGCGACGCAGAAGATGAGGAACTGAGCGTTGTCGTGCGGCGTTTCGCCGGGGTTGATGAGATTCTCGCCCGTGTCGGTCGACATGCTCCAGTTGTTGTGCTTGCCGCTGCCGTTGATCCCGGCGAACGGTTTTTCGTGCAGCAGGCAAACGAGGTCGTACTTCTCGGCCGTGCGGCGGAGGATGTCCATCATCAGTTGATTGTGATCCGTCGCCAGGTTGGCGTCTTCATAGATCGGGGCGATTTCGTACTGGCTCGGGGCGACCTCATTGTGGCGCGTCTTCACGGGGACGCCGAGCTTGAACATCTCCGCTTCGGCGTCCGACATGCAGGCGATCACGCGCTCGGGGATCGTGCCGAAGTACTGGTCTTCGAGCTCCTGCCCCTTCGGCGGCTTGGCCCCGAACACCGTGCGGCCGCAGGTCAGCAAATCGGGGCGGGCGTACGCGAAGTTCTTGTCGATCAGGAAGTATTCCTGTTCGGGTCCGACGCTGGCGAATACTTTCTTGGCCTCGGTGTTGCCGAACAGTTTCAAGATGCGCAGGGCTTGGATGCTCAGCGCTTCCATTGAGCGGAGCAGGGGGGTCTTCTTGTCGAGCGCTTCGCCGGTCCACGAGACGAACACGGTCGGGATGACCAGCGTCGCCCCGTTCGGGGATTCGCGGATGTAGGCCGGGCTGGTGGGATCCCAACCGGTGTAGCCGCGGGCTTCGAAGGTCGCGCGGATTCCGCCGCTCGGGAACGAGCTGGCGTCCGGTTCGCCCTTCACGAGTTCCTTGCCGCTGAACTCGGAGATGGCGTGGCCGTTGCCCGACGGGCTGAGGAACGAGTCGTGTTTCTCGGCCGTCAGGCCGGTCATCGGCTGGAAGAGGTGCGTGAAGTGGGTGGCGCCGTGCTCGAGGGCCCAATCTTTCATAGCGCTGGCGACCGCATCGGCGACGCCGGCGTCGAGCGGGACCCCGAGGCGGATGGTCTTCTGCAGGGCTTTGTAGATCGCTTTGGGCAACCGGGCTTTCTGCACTTCCTCGTGGAAGACGTTGGCCCCGAAGATGTCCTTCAAGACCTCGGTCTGGAAGTCGATGCGGTTGAGGAAATGCTGCGTGGTCGCGATGGCCGAGAGGGCCTGTTGCCGGACGTTCGAGGTAGCCATCCGAGTGTGAACTCCCAGAAAAATGGGGATTGGGTGAACGCCCCGAGACGTTTCTGCGCAGCCGAACCGGGGGCGGGAGAGCAGCGGGTGCTGCCGCGGTTGGGCTGTTCCGGGAGAGGATACCGAGGTTATAAGGCGGGCCACCCGAACGGCAAGATTCGCCGGATCACGCGGAGCGAAACAGTGCGAAGGATCGCTATCCTCAATCAGAAGGGCGGCGTCGGCAAAACGACGACGACCGTCAACCTCTCCGCTGCCCTCGCTGACGCCGGGAAGCGCGTTTGCGTTCTCGATCTCGATCCCCAGGCGCACGCCACGACGCACCTCGGTTTGGAACCCGATGGCACGCTGCCGTCGCTGTATGACGTGCTGGTGAATTCGAAACCACTCGCCGAGGTCCGACGGGAAGCCGATGCGAACCTTTGGCTCTGCCCGTCGGACATCGATCTCGCCGCGGCCGAAGTGGAACTCGCCGGGGTCGTCGGCCGCGAGGTGATCCTGCGCGAAGCCTTGTCGCAGGATGACGCCGACTTCGATTTCATGCTCATGGACTGCGGGCCGTCGTTGGGCGTGCTCACGCTGAATGCCCTCGCCAGCGCGGATGAAGTCTTCATCCCGCTGCAACCGCACTTCCTCGCCCTCCACGGGCTGAGCAAATTGCTCGAAACCACGGCCCTCGTCTGCCGGCGGATCAACCCGCGCTTGAAGGTGACCGGCGTCGTGATCTGCCTGTACGAATCGCAAACCAAATTGGCGTCCGAAGTGATCGGCGACCTGCGCGGGTTCCTCGATAAATCGCGCGGCGCCAACGTCCCGTGGGCCGACGCCCGTGTGTTCGACACCAAGATCCGGCGAAATATCAAACTGGCCGAGTGCCCGAGCTTCGGCAAGTCGATCTTCCGCTACGCCCCCAACTGCCCCGGTGCGACCGACTATGCCGCATTGGCGAACGAAGTGATCGGAGAGGTTGTGATGGAACCGACGGAGGGGAAGCGTTTGGTAATCGAGGAGCCGGCGAGCGCGGCGGCGTGATCGTTCTCCCCCTCTCCGCTTCGGAGAGGGG
>JANOSQ010000604.1:0-1534 GCA_031415915.1 Fimbriiglobus sp.
CAGCGCGATGAGTGCCGCTTGGCGACTCGACGCCTCGGCCTTGGGGTCGATCAAGATGCTGCGGACCGATTCCGAAGCGTTGGCGTCGCCGTATGCGACCCCGAGCGCCAGCGTGGCACTGCGGACTTCCGCGTTGTCGCTCTTCATCAATGGAAGGGAAACAGCCGCCCAACCCTTCGGGGCTTCCGCGTTCCGCTTGCCCTTCACCATTTCCTGTAGGCCCGATAGGTAAGCCAGCGTGAGTTGCGGGGATTTGGCCTCGCTCAAGGCCGTCACCAGCGCGCCGATCGCAGTCGGAGTGCCAACGGCCCCGATCCTGCGAGCGGCGTATCCGATCAATTGTGGAATCTTTCCCTCCGTCGCCAGCTTCAGCGCCTTCGCGGGATCGATGGCACATAGCGGTTCCAGAGCGTACCAGTACAGATGGGGCAGGACGTGGTTCGTGGCATCCTCAGCGCTGAGCAACGCGGACATAATTTCCCACTGCTCATCCGGCTTCAGCGTTTGCACGGCCTTCACCAAGGCCCGGCGCACGGCGGGGGCGGGATCGTCCTTCGCCATCTTGAGCCACTGCGGGCGGACCACCTCCGTAGCGAACGGTGCGGACAATTCCACGCCCCGCGCGCGGACGTACTCGTCCTTGTCGGCCCAAGCCATCTCCGGGTACGAGAAGGATTGATCACCGGACACAAACAGGGTGTTCAGTGCGTTCAGCCGCACCCGCGCATCCGGGTGGTTCTTCAACAGTTCGAAGAGTTGCGCCCAGAATTGCCGATCAACCTTGCCCCCATCCGGGCTGCCGTCGCCGTACCGCTCCTGCAAAATCCGCCGCGCGTGCCGCGCGTACCAATCGTTCGCGTCCGATTGATACTTCACCAGCTCCGCATCGCTGCACTTCTGCAAATCCAATCCCTTCACCGGCTTCGTCGATTCGTGCTTGATCCGATACAGCCGCCCATTCGTACGGTCCCAGACCTCCGGGTCTTTGAGGTGGCAGACCTGCTTGTCGTACCAATCGCTGAAATACACATTCCCGTCCGGCCCGGCGTGGATCGCGACGATGATGCTCCACTTGTCGTGCGTCAGCAGGAAGTCCGGGTTGTGATCACCCTCGTAGCTGCTCCCCTTCGGCGTCACCTCGTCGACATTGATGCGGTGGCCGTGGAGGTTCGCCATGAAGAGTTTGCCGTGGTACTCCTTCGGCCACGCCCCGCCCTGGTAGATCATCAGGCCGCTGTGGGCGTGCCCGCCGCCGAGGTCGCCGGACTTCAGGCGGTCGTCGACGTTCCATTGGTTGCCCGCGTAGTGCCGGTGCTTGGCGATCGTCTTGATGTCGTCGTAGGTGTACGGGTTGAAGTGCTGCCCCGCTAGGCGCTGATAGCGACCGCATTGCACAATGTGGGAGAGGTGCGGGATCACGCAAGCCGTGACGAAGAAGTCGCCATTGGCGTTGAAGTCGAGGCCCCACGGATTGCTGGTGCCCTCGGCGAAGATTTCAAACGTGTGCTTGGTCGGGTGGTAGCGCCAGACGCCG
>JANOSQ010000605.1:0-3009 GCA_031415915.1 Fimbriiglobus sp.
CCTCGGAGTGGGGCAGCACGGTTTGTTTGCTCGTGGCTTCCGGGTGCCTCTACCTCTTCGGCATGGTGTTGAACGACCTCTGCGATCACCGCGAAGACGAACGGCTGCGTTCGTTCCGACCGCTGCCATCGAAGCGGATCGGCACGCGGACCGCGTGGCTTGTGGCCATCGCATTGTTGATCGGCGGCTTGCTCTTCGCGCGGTGGGCGAACCGCTTCACCGCCGAAACGTTCACCATCGCCGCCATCCTCACGCTCGCGATCATCTTGTACGATTCGCTGCTGAAACACTACTGGATTGGCCCGGTCGCGATGGGTTCGTGCCGGTTCCTCAACGTGCTGCTCGGGAGTTTGGCGTTCGCCCCGGACACCATCGAATTCGTCCCGTGGCATCTCGCATCCGTCGTCGGCTTGTACATCGTCGGTGTCACTTGGTTCGCCCGCACGGAAGAAGGCGATAGCCGCAAGCTCCACTTGGGCGGCGCGGCCGCTGTCATGGCGTTGGCAGTGGGGTTGGCCGTGACCGTGCCGCTGCATCTGCCGGAGGGCCAATGCCCCTTTTACTTCCCCTATTTGTTGGCGCTGTTCGGGTTCGTCGTGGGCACGCCGGTCGCCGCCGCGATCCGGAATCCGACGCCCACGAGCGTGCAAGCCGCGGTGAAACGGAGTATCTTCGGACTCGTGCTTTTGGACGCGATCCTCGCCGCGGCCTTCGTCGGTTGGCCGGGCTTGCTGATCGTATTGTTGTTGCTCCCCGCCCTCGCCCTCGGAAAATGGGTCTATTCCACCTGACGGAGAAAATCATGCTGCCCGATCGCCGCTCGTTCCTGATCGCCGGAGGTGCTGCCGTGGCCGGACTCAACGCTCAAACCGCGGATGCCCAACAGGCGGACGATGAAGCGAAAGCCTTCGTCGCGGATCACGTGAAGAAGATTCGCCCGCTGGAGATCGCACTGGGCAAAGCCTGGTGGAGCGCCAACATCTCGGGCACCGACGCCGATTTCGCGAGCAAGGAGGAACGGCAGAACACCCTCGACGCCGCCTTGGCGGACAAGGAAAGATTCGAGAAGCTCAAGACGATCAAGGGCTACATCAAGAGGGCCACGAAGGACGCCAATCTGGTGCGCCAGATCGACGTGCTCTACCTGCAATACCTCGAAAAGCAGGTCGAACCCGAACTGCTGAAGAAGATCGCGGCGAAGGCGAACGCCGTGGAGCAGAAGTTCAACGTGTTCCGCGCGAAGGTGGGCGATTGGGAAATGAGCGACAGCCAAGTGCGGAAAGTGCTCAAGGAATCGACTGACTCCGAAGAGCGGCAGAAGGTTTGGGAAGCCAGTAAGCAGGCCGGGGCGAACGTCGAAGGGGATTTGAAGGAACTCGTCAAGCTCCGCAACGAAGCGGCCAAGCAACTCGACTTCAAGAACTACCACGAGATGATGCTCACCCTGAACGAGCAGACCGCGCCGGAACTCATCAAGCTGTTCGACGAACTCGACGAACTCACGCGCGAACCGTTCGCCAAGGCCAAGGCGGAGATCGACGAACGGCTCGCCAAGAAGTGCGGCGTGAAGGTCGCCGACCTGATGCCCTGGCACTACCACGATCCCTTCTTTCAAGAATCCCCGGCCGTGTTCGACGCCGACCTCGACGAGCCCTTCCGCAAAGCCGACATCCTCAAACTGTGCGAGAAGTTTTACGACGGCATCGGCTTGCCCATCGGCGACGTGATCGCCCGCAGCGACCTGTACGAGAAGAAGGGCAAGTCGCCGCACGCCTTCTGCACCGACATCGACCGCGAGGGGGATGTCCGAGTCTTGGCGAACATCGCCCCGACGGAATACTGGATGAGCACGATGCTCCACGAACTCGGCCACGCGGTTTACAGCAGCAAGAACATCCCGCAGACGGTGCCGTACGTCCTGCGCGGCGAAGCGCACATCCTCACCACCGAAGGCGTGGCGATGCAGTTCCAGAAGTTCAGCAAGCAGCGGCTCTGGCTCGAAAAGATGGGCGTGAAGGTCGAGAACCCCAAAGCGTTCGACGAAGCCTCGGCCAAGGTACTCCGCAACGAGTTGCTGATCTTCAGCCGCTGGTGCCAAGTGATGCTGCGCTTTGAGAAGGGGATGTACGAGAAGCCGGAACAAGACCTCAACACGCTCTGGTGGGAACTGGTGGAGAAGTACCAACTGCTCAAGCGGCCGAAGGATCGCAACGCCCCGGACTACGGCGCGAAGATCCACATCTGCAGCGCCCCGGTCTACTACCACAATTACATGATGGGCCAACTCTTCGCCTCGCAGGTGCACCACACCATCGCGCGCGAGGTCTACGACAAAGCCGAGCCGAGCACGGTGCTCTACCTCGGCGACAAGAAAGTCGGCGACTTCATGAAGAAGAAGGTCTTCGAACCGGGCCGGACGCTGAGCTGGAAGGATTTGATGAAGCACGCCACCGGCGAAGAATTGAGCGCGAAAGCCTTCGCCAAGGATTTCCAGACGACAATGAAACAAGAATAACCACGGTGGTGTAGACACACGGAGGAAGAAGAAAACCGATACGGCCTCAAACGAAGCGGGAGGCGTGGAGCGCTGATCGCAGCGCACCGAACACGACACCGATTGGTGGTGCTCGCGGATCGGGGAGTACCCGGCCGCGGCGATGGCCGACGGGCCGTAGGGTTCGCCGCGGTGGATGCAGGCGGCCGCGGCGGGGGCCGGCCGCGCGACGTAAGCGTTCGCGTCCCCGCCCGCTTTGATCCAGCACGCCCGGCACTGATCCTCGGTGAACGGTTCCCCCGGCCGCACCGGGTTTTGATGCGGTTCGCAAACGAACGGTGACAGGGCGTTACTCATTCGGTCACCGTGATCGTCAGGGTTCCGCACCCTGCGGTGTTGCACCCGGCCGTCCCGGTGTTGAGGTCGACGCTCGTGAAGTTCATCGAGAACGTCGGGAGACACACCTGCGTGATCAAGTCGGCCACGGAAGGGAGCCAAGTGATGTTGTCGCAACT
>JANOSQ010000606.1:0-4316 GCA_031415915.1 Fimbriiglobus sp.
CTGCATTCTTCCATTCATGAAAAATGGGCGTATCGACTTGGCACTCAACTGCGTGAGCGGGAATCTGGCTTTCGATACGGCCCGACAATGTGCTTCGAGACCTTCCCCTTCCCCGAGCCGACCGAAAAGCAGCGCGAAGCCATCGCAGCCGCTGCGAAGGAACTCGACTCGCTCCGGAACAACTGGCTCAATCCGCCGGAGTGGATGCGGACGGAAGTCCTCGAATTCCCCGGTTCGGTCGATGGGCCGTGGAAGCGGTATGTCACCAACCCGAACCTCGTCGGCATCGGCACCGTGAAGTACCCTCGCCTCGTGGCCAAGGATGTGAAGGCGTTGGTGGCGCTCAAGAATCGCACCCTCACGCAGCTTTACAACGAGCGTCCGACTTGGCTCGCCAACGTACACCGAAAACTCGACGAGGCCGTCTTCGCCGCTTATGGCTGGCCCTCAACTCTGACCGACGACGAACTACTGGCGAAGTTGCTGGAGCTGAATTTGGCCCGGTCGCAAGCCAATCCGTGAGGCCGCGACCGATTCCTCCAATCCGTTTCTTTTCGTCCACGCCGGGGTGTGGCACCCTCTGGACGAATCAATTCCCCGCGTCTGTCCAGCTGGGAGCCGGCGTAACCCCTTGCGGCGCATGGTCAGTTCAGCGATCGGGAAACGAGTTCAGCGTTTCGGCGGTCTGTTCACGCGAGGGTGTATGGTTTCTCGCTGAACTCGATTTGGCTCGGTCCAACCGCGGTCTAGCATCAATGGAACACGCGGCGCTTCAGCGTGCCGCCGCTCACCTCGTGCACCGGGGAGATCACCAAGAACGCCGCGTCGTCTTTCGAGTTCACCAGCGTTTCGAGGCGGGTCAATTCCAACCTCGTGACGATGCAGTACAGGATTTCTTGCTCGGCGGTCGAATACCCGCCGCGGCCTTTCAACACCGTGACGCCGCGGCCGAGTTCATTGAGGATCGCCTCGCGGATCAGGGCGTGCTTCTCCGAGACGATCATCACGCCGTTGTACGCCTCGATGCCGTGGAGCAGGTAGTCGATGGTCTTCGACGCGGTGAAGTAGGTCAGCACCGAGTACATGGCCGGTTCGACGCCCAAGGTGAACGCGGCCAGCGCGAAGATGATCACGTTCAACCCGAGGATGATCTCGCCGACGGTGGCGAAGCTGCGCTTGCTGACGATGACCGCGAGGATTTCGGTGCCGTCGAGGACGCCGCCGTTGCGGATGGCCAACCCGACGCCGGCGCCGACGAAGAAGCCGCCGAACATCGCCCCGAGGAGTTTGTCGTCGGTGGCGTGCGGGAACGGGATCACTTCGACGGCGAACGCGAGCAAGCCGATGGCGAGGAAGCTCTTGATCGCGAACGTCCGGCCGATCTGCCGGTGGCCGATGAGCACGAACGGCCCGTTCAGTAGCACGAGAAACACGGCCAGCGGCACGCCCGTCTTTTGCGAGACGAGCATGGAGATGCCGGTGACGCCGCCGTCGATGAAGTGGTTCGGCAACAGGAAGCAATCGATGCCGAGCGCGGCGACGAACGCCCCGACCGCGAGCCAGAGGTAGCTCCCGAGGGTTCGAATCACGGCGGCGCTCCGGGCAAAGAGATAATGTACTCAGTCCGCGTGACCACGGCTCCAAGCCCGTCTCGGCGCGTTGAAGATCTCCCCCTCGTCGCGCGCCTCATGCCGACACGGTTCTGGGCGTGTCGTAGAGCGTCATGTCGGAGATGGTGACGCCGGCGGTGTCACGCTTGATGCGGATCAGGTAGGCGTCGGTGTCAGATCCCTCGAGGCGCATTCTTCTCGGGCTTCGGCCCGTCGGACTGCGAGAACATCCAGGTGCCGACCGGCCATCTCGGCTTGAGTCACCGCAGCCTTGGCTGTTCGGGTTGTTTCTCCCCTTTCATCAGGCTCACTGCGGCCTCGGCGAAGGCTTTGCCGATGGGAGCGAGAATCTTGGCCGCACCGAGGTAGTGGTAGCCACCGTTCGACACGCCGCGATCGAGTTTCTTCAGTTCCTCCGGTTTGAACTCGCCATCGAGAGCTTTCGATCGGAGGGCTTGCTTTTCATCCTGGGTCAACTTGGGCTGCATTTTGAACTCTCGGTCCAACTTCGCCCAGAGCTTGGATCGCCGCTCCTGCAGGGCGTCGAGGTCATCGTCCCAGAACTCGGAAGTCTGCACCGCCGCAACGTTGCCCTTGAATTCCGCCAACTCCAGCGGGGCGACTTGGGCTTCGCGGAAATGCTTCTGGGGGGCTTTCTTGCCTTCCTTCTCTCCACCGATGCCCATGATGCCAATCACGAAGGGCAGCTTCGGGGCTTTCAAATCCTTGCGGACATCGCGGATGAGATGGCCGAGCAACGTGGCGTACTGGTCGTAGCCGCCGGGCTTCATCTGCTGGTCGTAGGTATCCCCGGCCACGTAATCGTTGAAGCCCTGAAACCAGACGAAGCCGGCGAGGTCGTACCCCTGCTTTTCGTCGTACCCGGGCACGACGCGTTTGATGTCCGCCAGCACCAGTTTCACGTGATCGACCATGTGGCAATAGAACTTGCCGGTGGCCTTGATCTTCTCGGCTTTCAACTTCTCCGAGTCGTCGCCACGCTTCTTGAATTTGGCCAGCTCAAAGTCGCTCCACAGATAAGGCCCGGCACTCGGTGGCCGGAAGTCGGTATGCAAACTGCGGCCGCCCCACGACGTCTTGATGATGAGGATGGGTTCATTCAGCATCTTCTCCATCGTGATGCCGAAGGTGTATTCCGGGCCGATCCGCTGACCCTCCGCGCCGAACGCGCCGTAGCCGACGCTCAGTTGACCCTTCTGCTCGCGCAAGTCGGTGTAGGCATCGCCCTGGCAGCCAACGGAGGTGATCCACACCTTCTCGCACACCCGCGGCTTGCCGTCCTTGTCGCGCATCTCTTTCAGCAGCGGGGCGGTCTTGGCATCGTCCGCCATCGAGTCGAACGTCTTGGTGGCCGCGTGGCCCTGCATGTTCGACTGCCCGGCCAAGATGAACACCTTCAGCGGCTTGTCCGCCGCCGTGGCGGGAACCGAAAGTGCCAAGAAGTAGAGGATGGCCAGTGCGGCGGGAATTCGGATCGCGGTCATGTTGTTACCACGGGTCTGCATGGGGGAACATTGCTCCGGAAAGGTGATCCTCACTGTAGGGAATGTACGCTGCGGAATGCCCGCCCGGCGATCGGAATCAGCGACAGACGCAACGCGACGCCGGGAGTTCACGGAGTCACTGAGCGACCACAAACCGCACACCAGCATCCCCGACGACAGATTTGGCGGACTTGGCTCTACGACCGCTTGAATCGGCCGAGTATGACAACAAAAACAACAGCGAGGACAACGGCCATGACGAGCTTGGCTGCGAGTCGAATCCAACGCTCCTGATCGGCGAGCGCCGTCTCGTCAGCCACGATGTTGATGATGACAAGGCTGACGATTACAAAGCCCGCGGCATAGCCGACAGACACTCTCGTCTTGTTCTCTTCGCTCATATTTCGACTCTCCATTGGGTCGGTGCCGCCGAAAGCATTCAGGCCTGCCGGGTCGGGGTACTATCGAAGGTGGTTCCTTCCCCGATCCCCGCACCGGAGCATGCGATGACGAACACCATTCTGGCCATCGACCTCGGCAAGTTCAACAGCGTTCTCTGCCACTTCGACACCGGGATGCGCCAAGCATCGGTTCGCACGGCGAACGGTGAGTACCGAATGGTGGATGAGGGCAGTCGGTCCGTCGCTCACGCATCCGGCTCGTATCGCCATTTCCCGAATACTGAACAAAATACCCCAATTGATTTGACTCCCGCAAACCGGAGCGTATAAGTATACGCCCGTCTATTTTACGTCCGGAGTTCCACCATGAGCGATCCCGAAATCCCGCTGGAAGAATTGATTGCCCTCGCCGCCGAGAAGCACGGAGGAGAAGTGGCACCGCTTCGGTCCTATTGGATCGATTGATGGTGGCCGGCGAAAGAACCATCCCGACGCGGCCGAGCGACCATCGAGTGGGACAAGGGTGAATCGAACTGTGCCGGGAAATGCAGTGAGCAACCGGGAAGGCCGCTCAAGGATTTTCGTTTTCAGTCGAGTCGGTGGGCCATGAGAGCGGTTCGTTCGGGGCAATTTCAAACCGAAGCATACGCTGGCCGTCAGATGAAGTTCCTGGGGCATTTCGCTGGTTGGGAAGCCCAACCCCAACGTGGCGGGAACTGGGGGGCTAGCGGGGCGTCGTCCGGCCGGCTACACTCGACGGTGGCATTCGATGCGACGCTCGTTTTGCATTTGGTGTTCGA
>JANOSQ010000607.1:0-4150 GCA_031415915.1 Fimbriiglobus sp.
GGCGATCGGCCCGCCGTGGCAGAGCACCAATATCTCCGGGTTCACCGCCTTGGCCGCATCCGCGAGTTCTTGCACGCGCGTCACGCAGTCATCCAAGCTCAATGCCGTCTTCGCGCCGATGGTTCCTTTGGTCGTCAGCCCCATGTGCGGGATGAGCACGTCCGCCCCGGCCGCGGCCATCTGTTCCGCTTCCGCCGGCGTGAAGACGTAGGGGCACGTCAGCAGCCCGAGCTCGCGGGCTAGCGCGATCATCTCGACTTCCTTCGAGTAGCTCATGCCGGTCTCTTCGAGGTTGGCGCGAAAGACGCCATCGATAAGACCGACCGTGGGGAAGTTCTGCACGCCTTGGAATCCGACGTCGCGCACCTCGCGCAGGAAGTGCTTCATCATGCGGAAGGGATCGGTCGCGCAGACCCCGGCGAGCACGGGCGTGCGCTCGACGATGGGCAAGACTTCGCGGGCCATCTCCATGACGATCTGATTCGCATCGCCGTAGGGCATGAGGCCGGAGAGGCTGCCGCGACCGGCCATGCGGAACCGGCCCGAGTTGTAGAGGATGATGAGGTCCAAGCCCCCGAGTTCCCCGCACTTCGCGGAGAGGCCAGTCCCCGCCCCGCCGCCGACGATGATGCGCCCCGCGGCAATTTGGTCGCGGAGGTTTCGGAGGATGGTTTCGCGGGGGGTCAGAAGGGCCGAGTCGGACATGGGAATCTCGGGGAGTGCCCCGTAGGGCGGGTTGAGTCTTCGAAACCCGCCGCTGGATGGAAGTGCGTTTGAGAGATTCTGGGTAGTGGCCTATTTGGGTGTTGCTCGCTCCTGCACCAACCTCGGCTGAACTTTCATAAACAACTGCGGCCGAACGAGAGGCGCCGAGCCAAGGTCTATCTCGACGTATTTCATCTTGCTCAGTAGCCACGGAAAGTCAGCTTCTTCCGTCGGTGGCGGAGGCGCCTTCCTCAGTTCCTTCGGCACCGGCGCAGCGAAGGCCGGGGCAGACAGCAATGCGAGAGCTATCAGAGTTCGCATCGGCGGACCTCAGTAATTGACACATCGGCGAGTGATTCTGCGAAGCCCAATTCATCACTGCGGCGGGTTTCGAAGACTCAACCCGCTCTACGCAGATCCATTGTCGTCCTGAGATGGCACGCAAATTCGTAGGGTATCAAAACCCGAGCGAAGAATAGTTGCTCTCGGTCATTTCCCCCGTCAATTTGTCCGTGTGGCGAAATGCGAGTGAACCGTTCGGCTCAATGCCGAGTTCATGTTCTTGGTCGCCATCCGCCCATTCGAGTTGAATGCCACCGTGGCGGACCGGGATGACGATCAGACTATCGCGGGCCTCCACGGGGAAGATCGCTTCCATCAGCGATACCAGTTCCAAAGCGAGGTCGATGACTGCCGGCAAGGGCGTATCGGCGTTGTAGCCATCCCAATTCGGTTGGAGTGTACGGAAGCTGTTCAAGACTTCGGAGCGCGTGAGTTCGGCCATTGTTTCTCCTCGTGTTCCAACCCTATTCTATCACTCTTCGTCGTCCCGCAACTTCGCGAGGGCGCCGATGTCTTCCAGCGTCGTGGTGTCCTGCGTGCTGGCCCTCCCCGCGGCGATGTCGCGCAGCAACCTCCGCATGATTTTGCCACTGCGCGTCTTCGGAAGCGTCTCGGTGAACTTGATCTCGTCGGGCCGGGCGAGCGCCCCGATCTCCTTGGCGACGTGCGCTTTCAGCGTCGCCTTCAACTCGTCGCTCGCGGTCTGCCCCTGCTTCAGAGTCACGAAGCAGTAGATGCCTTCCCCTTTCAAGTCGTCCGGGCGACCGACGACCGCGGCCTCGGCGACGGCCGAATGCGTCGCCAGCGCGCTCTCGACTTCCATCGTGCTCAGCCGGTGCCCGCTGACGTTCAACACGTCGTCGACGCGGCCCATGATCCAGACGTAGCCGTCGGCATCGCGGCGGGCACCGTCGGCGGTGAAGTACATCCCCGGGTTCTGGCTCCAGTAGGTCGCCTTGAATCGGTCGTCGTCGCCGTAGATCGTCCGCATCAAACTCGGCCATGGGTGCTTCACCACCAAGAAGCCCCCGGCATCGGTCGGCACCGTCTCGCCATGCTTATCGACGATGTCGGCCTGGATCCCCGGCAGCGGCATGGTCGCGCTCCCCGGTTTCGTCGCCGTGGCGCCGGGCAACGGCGCGATCAGGATCGAACCGGTTTCCGTCTGCCACCACGTATCGGCGATGGGGCAGCGGCCACCGCCAATGACCTCGTGGTACCACATCCACGCGTCCGGGCTGATCGGTTCGCCGACGCTGCCGAGCATCCGCAGCGACGACAGGTCGTGCCCCTTCGGCCAATGGTCTCCCCATTTGATGAAGGCCCGGATCGCCGTCGGCGCGGTGTACAGGATGCTCACGCGGTACTTGGCGACGATCTCCCAGAAGCGATCCTCGCGCGGTTGGTTCGGCGCCCCTTCGTACATGACGACGGTCGCCCCGTTGGCGAGAGGCCCGTACACGATGTAGCTGTGCCCCGTGACCCAGCCGACGTCGGCCGTGCACCAGTAGACGTCTTCTTCCTTCAAGTCGAACACCCACTTGTGGGTGAGCGCAACCCCGAGTAGATACCCCGCGGTGGTGTGGAGTACGCCTTTGGGTTTGCCTGTGCTGCCCGAGGTATAGAGCACGAATAGCGGATGCTCGGAATCGAAAGGCGTCGCCGGACACTCCGCCGACTGACCACTGACAACGTCGTGCCACCAGACGTCGCGACCCGGCTTCATTTCAATCGAAGTGTTACACCGATTCACCACGATACACTTCTCGACGCTCGGCGACTTGGCCAGCGCCGCATCGACGTTGGCCTTCAGCGGCACGACCTTGCCGCGGCGCCAGCCGCCGTCGGCGGTCACGATGACTTTCGACTGCGCGTCGTTGTTGCGATCGGCGACCGCCTCGGCGCTGAAGCCCCCGAAGACGACCGAATGCACCGCCCCGATGCGGGCGCACGCCAACATTGCGATCACCGCCTCGGGGATCATCGGCAGATAGATGGTCACCCGATCCCCGGCTTCGACCCCCAACGACTTCAACGCGTTGGCGAACAGGCAGACCTCGCGGTGGAGCTGCTGGTAGGTCAGCGTCCGCATGTCGCCGGGTTCCCCTTCCCAAATGATCGCGGCTTTGTTCCGCCGCCACGAGTGCAGATGCCGGTCGAGACAGTTGAAACTCGCATTCAGTTTGCCGCCGAGGAACCACTTGAAGAACGGTGGGTTCGATCCGTCGAAGGCGGTGTGCCAGCGTTCGTCCCACGTCAGGAACGCATCGGCCTGCGCCTCCCAGAAGCCGGTCGGATCGGCAGCCGCGGCGCGGCGCAATTCCTCGGCTTCCTCGGGAGACTTGATGTGAGCATCCGCGGCGAATTCGGCGCTCGGCAGGAACAGCCGCGTCTCGTGCAGCATACTCGTGATGTTCGCGGCGGGCGTCGTCATGGGAAAACCGCAATCGGGGAGGGAGTTCGGTTCGTTATATTGTGAATGGAATCGTCCATCCGGGGGGACAACGCCATGCCGCGCGAATCGGTGGAACTCGCTTTCTCACCGTTGACCCCGGATCGCTGGGGCGACTTCGAAACGCTCTTCGGCGAGCGCGGGGCCTGCGGCGGTTGCTGGTGCATGTTGTGGCGCCGCGAACGCAAAGACTTCGAGGCCGGCAAAGGAACCGGGAACAAAGCGGCCATGCGCGGCGTCGTAGACGCGGAGATCCCCGGGATCTTGGCCTATGCGGAAGGTGCCCCCGTCGGGTGGTGCGCCGTGGCGCCGCCGGGCGCGGGAGCTGGGCTACGAGCTCAAGCCGGTGGAAGCGCCGGCGCCGGCGTGAGCCGGGGCCGGTGGGACAGGGGGTGATGCGACGCGGATGAGGGGAGTGAGAAGCGATGCTCGGCCGAAGGGGACCGCTGGAATCCCGCGCGCCGAGGGTCAAGCGAAGGGAAGGACTCCGTTCCTCAGGCACCGCCGTCCGATGAAGTTCCTGGGGCATTTCGCTGGTTGGGAAGCCCAACCCCAACGTGGCGGGAACTGGGGGGCTAGCGGGGCGTCGTCCGGCCGGCTACACTCGACGGTGGCATTCGATGCGACGCTCGTTTTGCATTTGGTGTTCGA
>JANOSQ010000608.1:0-3730 GCA_031415915.1 Fimbriiglobus sp.
ACTACCGTAACGGCATCCGACTCTCGAAGAAGGAGATGGAGCCGTACGAGGCGCGGATGGAGCGCTCGCCGTCGCTTCGCAAGTACGACATCACGATCAAGCCGTGCGGCAGGTGAATCAAGTGCTGCCGCTCGCCTTAGCCGGACGCGCAAGCGACGGAGTCGGGGCTGAAGGGAGTTTCGATTCTCGGAGAGGCTCCGGTTCGTCGCCGTCGCTAGCGCGTCCGGCTAACCAGAGATCCCGACACATCCTACCCGAATCCGGCGCGCTTCCTGCTAGTGAAAGTAAATCCACCGAATTTCTTGACACGCCGAATCGGGATCGTATATCCATACGTGTTCATTTGTGAGTTGCTCGGAGTCGCCCCCATGGTCATGCTCAATCGCCGATATTCCCAAGGCTACATCCACCCCGGCTCCGACATCGCGCCCGACGAACTCGAATTCGCCCTCGCCATGCACGCTTATCAAAAGAAACACCGCCGGCGCTACCCCGCCTGCAGCGAAGTCCTCTACGTCCTCAAGAGCCTCGGCTACGCGAAGGGCGAACCCCCGGACGAACCGCCGCCGCGCATCCCGCAACCCTACTTCGGCTTGGAGGCCCCGTCCCGACCGACCCCCGCGGAGATCGAATCGTGCTCCTGATGCAGCGCCTGGGGGCTTGGCTCAAAGCCCCGAAACCGCCGGCGAACCAACCGCGGGCACCGGCCTTCTTCGCCCCGCCCTATCCGACCGGCGGCTGGTGGAAGAACGATCCGGCCGAGCAATTGCGGAACTACTCGTCGTGGGTCTACGCGGCGGTCAACGCCATCGCCCAAGAGGCGGCCCGGCAGAAGCCGTACTTGTACGTCAACACCGGGCAAGCCGAGCACGAGCAAACGCCGCTGCCGCACACGCACCCGCTGTGCCGGTTGCTCGACGACCCGAACCCGTGGATGACGCCGTGGGAACTCTGGTATTCGACCATCGTGTCGTTGGAACTCACGGGCAACTGCTTCTGGTACATCGCCCACGACCGACTGAGCGGGAACCCGGCGGAACTCTGGATCATCCCGACGCCGTGGGTGAAGGTGCTGCCCGATGCCCGCGAGTACGTGAAGGGCTACGAGGTCGGCGCACCGGGCATCCCGACGGAGACCTTCCACCCGTCCGAGATCGTCCACTTGAAGTACCCGAATCCGCTCGATCCGCATTACGGGTTGTCGCCGCTGCAAGCGAACGCGCTGACCGTCGATACGAACTCCGAACTGTTGAAGTCGCGCTACCAAGCGTTCCTCGCGGGATCGCGGCCGGGGTTGGTGCTGCACACCGAGCAGATGCTCACGGATCAAACCGTGAAGCGATTCGAGGAACGCCTGACGGAGAAGTTCTCCGGCCGCGGCAACTGGCACCGCCCGCTGGTGCTCGAACAGGGTTTGAAGGCGTCGCCGTGGACGCTGACCCCCGCGGAGATGGACTTCCTGAACTCGTCGAAGATGAGCCGGGATGAGATCCTCGCGATGTTCCGCGTGCCGCCGCCGATCACGGGGATCGTGGAGAACGCGGGCCTCGGGTCGAACATCTGGGACGGCGCCCGCGTGATGTTCTGCGAGGGCACGGTGCAACCGAAGTTGGAACTGCTCGGCCAATCGCTGACGCGGGATTTGGCGCGGCGCTACGGCCCGGACGTGGTGGTGAGCTTCCCCGATTGTTCCCCGCGGGTTCTCGATCAGCGCCGGCGCGACGACGAGCTGGACGCGAAGTTGGGTTTGCGCACTTACAACGAGATCCGCAAGAGCCGGGGTTTGGTGCCGATCCCCGATGCGAAGTTCGACGCGCCGATATTGCCAGGTTGACATGTTTTGGCGAGCCGGGCGGCGTCGCGCAGCAATTCCTCCGGGGGCTCACGCCGCCCGGCTAGCCAAAAATCCACTCACGAGATTCCCCCATGACTTCGCTCATCCGAGCCGATCCGTCCGCGCGGACGCTGCACCTCGACGCCGGCAAGATGATCCTGCGCAGCGTCATCACCACCATCGAACCCGACCGCGCCGGGGATGTGGTGGTGCCGATGGGCCTGCGCAACGCCGAGGAGTTCCTGCTGAACCCGGTGGTGCTCTGGGCCCACAACCGCGCCGCGGTGCCGCCCATCGGAACCTGCCAGTGGCTCGACCTGCAACCGCGGCGGATCGTCGCCGAGACCAAGTTCGCCCAGAACGTCCCCTTCGCCGAGGACGTCTTCCGCCTCTACGAGCAGGGCGTCCTGCGCGGGTGGTCCATCGGCTTCATCCCGCGCAAGGTCAAGCCGCAAGTGCGCGGCGCCCGCATCGACGACTGGGATCTGCTGGAGTACTCCGCGGTGCCGATCCCCGAGAACCCCGGCGCGTTGACGCTGGCCCTTCAGAAGGGGTTGGTGAAGACGGCCGAGCTGCGCGACTGGCTCTGGCAAATCCCCGACGACCGCGGCGGCCGGTACCTGCGGGCCTACCCCAGCGCGGATGTGTTCGAGGAGTTGGTGCAGGCCGGGTGAGGTGTTCTTTCCGAGCCGGAAGCGTGAGCGACGGTTTGACGTCGACCGTCGCTCACGCTTCCGGCTCGGACGATCCGTTGAAGTGCAGTCCCCCTTGGAACCGCATTCGCGGTACCTGTCTATTTCCCCCGTTCCGAGGTTTCCCATGACGACGACCATCGACGACAAGTTCCAGACCCGCGACGAACTCGTGCAGTTCATCGAAGAGCAAACCACCACGGCCGTGGAGAAGGCCGCGCGGCAACCGGGCCGCATCGAGCGGCGCGTGCCGTGGGTCACCAGCGGCCCCATCGGCCGCGATTCCGCCGGGTACTCGGTGCTCAAGGCGGCCGCGTATGCCCTCGGCTACGTCGGGCCGGAGCAGGCCAAGGAAGAGATCCACGCCCACCATCAGCTGCGCGACTTGTACGCCAGCTACGGCTTCCAACCGCACGGCGGGGCGCAATCGTTCCTCGTGCCGCTGGCCTCGGCGCACCTGCCGGCGTTCGAACCGCAGGGCCAGAAGTTGCAGACGGAACTGCGGCAGAAGATGACCGCCAACTCCGAGAAGTTCGACCCGGACGAAGCGAATTGGATCGGCCGGCGACTGCGCGTGAAGGCGCTCGGCACCGTGACCGACACCGCCGGGGGCACGCTGGTGCCGCTGCCGATGCTCGGGGAGTTGATCGATCTGCAGCGCAACCTCGAAGCCTTCGCGGCGGCGGGGGCGCAGGAGATCGCGATGCCGCCGAACGGGCGCATCCAGTTCCCGCGCCTCACCGGCGGCAGCACGGCGTACTGGGTGGGCGAAGGCAGCGCCATCACCGAGAGCCAACCGGCGACCGGCAACCTCGACCTCCAGGCCAAGAAGCTCGGCGTGTTGGTGAAGATCAACAACGAGCTGCTCCGCTTCGCCAGCCCGTCGGCGGAAGGACTCGTCCGCTTCGACATGGCCCGCGCCGCGGCGATCAAGGCCGACCTCGCCATGCTCGAAGGGACCGGCGGCACGCAGATCAAGGGATTGATCACGTACAGCGGCATCAACGCCCACACGGCGAGCACCGTGGCCACGAACGGCAACACCTTCCAACCGCAGGACGTGGCCGGGATGGAAGCCAAGCTGCCGGATGCGGTCGATGCACCGACGGCGTGGATGATGCGCAAGAGCCTCTTCGCGGCGCTGATGAACCGCCGGGCCGACGCGGTCAGCGCCAGCGACGGCAAGGGCGGATTCCTGTTCCGC
>JANOSQ010000609.1:0-1747 GCA_031415915.1 Fimbriiglobus sp.
GCACCTTGAATCGGTCGCCGTCCAACTCGTAGACGCCGTGGAAGATGTTCCCTTCTTCGGTATTCCACTCGAACGCTTTCACGCCGGCCCGCGGATCGAGTTTGAAGGTCGCTTTGCCGATGCCCTCATTCGGCCGATCCCGGAGTGCTGCGCCGTCGGCGCCGAGCGTCCATTTGGTGCCGACGGCCGATTCGAAATCTTCGAGGCCGTACTTCGCGGTCGTCAGCTTCCAGACCCCCGCGATTCGATTGGCGTCGCCGGCGCGCAATTCCTTCGGCACCGGCGCCGCGGAGGCGGGCAGGGTCGAAAGCAGCAGCAATCCGAGGGCACCGCGCATGTCCCGTTCCCCGACTCCGTTCACTTGGTTGCGGCCGCACGTTTGAAGCTGTACACCGAGATGCCGGGGCCGGCCTTGAATTCCCGGTTGCGGCCCTTCTCGCCGCCGGTTTTGCCGAGGTACACCGTCAGCGTATCGCCGTCGAGTTCGTACACGCCATACCAGTTGCCCCACGGGCAAATCCAATCGATGGTCTTGGGCTTCGCGTCCGGGTCGAGTCGGAATTTGACGCCGTCGCGGGGGGCCTCATTGCGGTAAAAGATGGCCGCTTTACCCGCGGCGTCGAACTTCCACGAGCTGCCATCCGCCGGGGCGCGCCCGCCCCCGTTGAGGCACGAACCCGTCTGTACCCAGACACCGACGAACTGACCGAGGCCGCCCTCTTTGAGTTCCTTGGGGACCGGAGCCGCCCGCGCGGCGGTCGCGGTGAAGAGCATGGCGATCGCGAGTGCCCGCATGGTCGATTCCCCCAATGCCCGTTTACTTGACCGCGGTGGAGCGTTGGAAGCAGTACATTTCGATGCCGGGGCCGATGTTCAATTGCACGTTGCGGCCCTTGTCCGGAGCTTGCTTCTTGCCGCTGATGTAGATGGTGAAGGTGTCGTCTTTGAGTTCGCAGACGCCGTACCATTCGCCCCACGGACAAATCCAGTCGAACGATTTCGGTTGCGTCTTGGGGTCGATGGCGAATTTGACGCCGCCGGAGACCATACCCGTTTTGTCGGTGATCGCGGCATGGCCGTCGGCGTCGAACTTCCAACAACTGCCGTCGCCGGGGTTGATCTGACCGCCGCCGTTGCACGAACCGGTTAGGGTCCAGACGCCGACGATCTTGTCGAGGTCGGTGCGCTTCAATTCCTTCGGCACCGGCGCCGCAATCGCGGCCGGCAGGGCGAACAGAAACTGGGCGGCGAGCGCTCGCATCGGGTTACTCCTTCACGCGCTGAAACGTGTACACGACGTTATTATTGGCGGGGACGAAATCGGTGGCCCGCACGGTTTGATTCTTGGGGAACGCCACCTTCAACGTGTCGCCGTCCAGTTCCGTGAGCGCCGGCCAGAGCGCCGCAGCGTTACCGAACCAGAAATCGATCCCATTCGGTTGAACGACGTACCTTCCGAATGGGTAGCCGGGGTTCTTGAAGCCCCCGTCTTTGGCGAAGTACCAAAGCTGGCCGTGCGCATAAACGGCCTTCGTGTCGCCGATCATCATGCCGGTGACTTCCCACGTCCCCACGACCGATTGGCGCCGGAGTTCCTTGGGCACCGGCGCCGCGATCGCGGTCGGGACGCCGAGGAGCAGCAGGGCGACGAGCGTGCGCATTTGCCCCCCACGAGCCGGACGCGTCAGCGACGGACCGATCCCCTTTCGCGAAGCTGAATTCCTCGCGGTGCGGTCCGTCGCTGACG